>JAEWQT010000187.1 GCA_023399105.1 Pseudomonadota bacterium
TTCTGCGGATCACCGGCGGTGATGTAAGGAATCAGGGCTTTTTTGCCCTGTTCGGCCAGAGTCGCAAATGCTTGTTTAATACGGGACATCTCAGTCTCCTGAACTTGGTTTCAACTCAGTGCTTAGCGCACTGAGCGATAAAATCTTTTACTTCCAGACGCCACCGAAGCGTCGCTAACACACTTTTGCGTTACGGAGCGTCGCGAACACACTTTTGCGTTACGGAGCGTCGCGAACACACTTTTGCGTTACGGAGCATCGCGAGCGATGAAGATACCAGGCAAGAAACAGCGAAAGAGCGCAGTGTAGATACACTACATGAGCATCTTGAGCTGTTTCTTAACGCCGTAGCTTCGAGCGCAGCAGCCCCGAACGATCAGGCGGTTACGCCGTCAAGGGCTGCGATGGTATGGATATCTTTATCGCCACGTCCCGACAGATTCACCACAATATGCTGATCCGGCCGCATGGTCGCTGCCAGCTTCATGGCAAACGCCACACCGTGTGCGGATTCCAGGGCCGGCATAATGCCTTCCAGCTCCGTTAGTTTATGGAACGCATTCAGCGCTTCGTCGTCCGTCGCAGCCACATAATTGGCGCGGCCAACGTCTTTCAGCCAGCTATGTTCCGGCCCTACACCCGGGTAATCGAGACCGGCGGAGATAGAATGCGTCCCCATAATCTGACCGTTTTCGTCTTCCATCAGGTAAGTACGGTTGCCATGCAACACGCCCGGACGACCTTTATTCAGCGGCGCCGCATGGTCGTTGCCATCCAGCCCCAGACCACCGGCCTCCACGCCATACATGGCGACCTCAGTGTCTTTAATGTAGGGATGGAACAGGCCAATGGCGTTGGAGCCACCGCCGACACAGGCAACCAGCGCATCCGGCTGACGACCAAACTGTTCCACACTCTGACGCTTCACTTCACGGCCGATCACACTCTGGAAATCACGCACCAGCATCGGATATGGGTGCGGGCCGGCGGCAGTGCCAATGATGTAAAAGGTATCATCCACATGAGTTACCCAGTGACGCATGGCTTCGTTCATGGCGTCTTTCAGGGTTTTGGTACCGGAGGTAACTGACTCAACTTCGGCGCCCAGCAGCTTCATGCGGTAAACGTTCAGCTTCTGGCGCTCAACGTCGGTCGAGCCCATAAACACCTTACACTCCAGGC
This sequence comes from Pseudomonadota bacterium, assembly GCA_023399105.1. GTDB lineage: Bacteria > Pseudomonadota > Gammaproteobacteria > Pseudomonadales > Oceanobacteraceae > Venatoribacter. Next base: position 1,183 of record JAEWQT010000187.1, read on the forward strand.
CAAAACGCGCAGCTACCGTAGCAGAGGCCACACCGTGCTGACCGGCGCCGGTTTCGGCGATCACTTTCTTTTTGCCCATGAATTTGGCCAGCAACGCCTGACCAATGGTGTTGTTCACCTTGTGTGCGCCGGTATGGTTCAGGTCTTCACGCTTCAGCCAGATCTGTGCACCACCGCAGGCAGCGGTTAAGCGCTCAGCCAGATACAGCGGCGATGGCCGGCCTACATAATGAGCCAGGTCATGATCAAACTGGCGCTGGAAATCCGGGTCATGGCGCAGTTTCTCATAGGTTGCGGTCAGCTCTTCCAGTGCTGCGGTCAGGGTTTCTGACACAAAACGGCCACCGAAAATACCAAAATGGCCACGCGCATCCGGCAGTTCAACATCAAACGGATTCTTGATCGACACGATACACCTCGTCAGCAAATGCTGTGATTTTGCCGGGGTCTTTAATCCCCTTGTCCGCTTCCACGCCGCCACTGACGTCGACGGCAAAAGGCCGCACCTGACGTATCGCAGAGGCAACGTTAACGATGGTAAGACCACCGGCAAGAATAATGGGTTTGGTTAATTCATTCGGCACCAGCGACCAGTCAAAGGTTTCACCGGTACCACCGGGCACACCCGGTTTATAGCTGTCTAGGAGAACTGCCAATGCGCCTGGGAAGCGCAGGCACGACGCCACCACATCCGACGCTTGCCGGACACGGATGGCTTTGATGTAGGGACGGTTGAACTGACTGCAGAAGTCATCTTCTTCATCACCGTGGAATTGGATCAGGTCGATTCTAACGCTATCCAGAACCTTTTGCACCTCGTCTGCAGCGGGATTCACAAACAGCGCCGTAACGGTCACAAAAGCCGGAACAGCGGCCACTACCGCCTGTGCCATGGCAATGTCCACGGCGCGAGGACTGGGCGCATAAAAGACCAGACCGATGGCATCGGCCCCCGCCTGCACTACCGCCATGGCATCCTGCGGACGGGTAATGCCACAGATTTTCAGTCGGGTACGGCGTTGCTTAACAGACATAAAAAATACCAGCAGATGATCATGCCGGCAGTTTAACAGGGGATGCGGTAAGGTTCAGCGGTTAAGCACCGGTTCCAGCAGCACTGGCCCATAGGGCTGACAGGGAATGGCCTGATACTGCTCAGGGTAATGCACGCCGACAAAGTACAGCCCTTCACCCGGCGCGGTAATACCGGCCTGTTTACGATCACGGGTTTGCAACACTTCGGACATCCACTCGACCGGCTTATGCCCCTCCCCGATCGGCAACAGAACACCAACGATATTGCGCACCATGTGATACAGAAACGCACTGGCTTCCAGCTCCAGCATCACAATATTACCCCAGCGCTTAACCTGAATATGACGCATGGTTTTAACCGGGGATTTGGCCTGGCAGTCTTTGGCGCGGAACGCCGAAAAATCGTGCTCACCCAGCAGCAGCTGAGCCGCATCGTGCATACGCTGCTCATCCAGCGGATAACGCCACCAGGTCAGCTGATCGTGCTGCAGCGCCTGCTTGGCCGGCGCGTTGTTAATAAGGTAGCGGTAACGGCGGGCCTGGGCGCGAAAGCGCGCATGGAATTCATTATCCACCGCACCAACCCACTGCAATGCCACACCAGCCGGCAGATTGGTATTAACCCCCATCAGCCAACCGTAATCACTGCGGCGTGCCGTGGTATCAAAATGGATTACCTGGCGGGTAGCATGCACGCCGGCGTCGGTGCGACCTGCGCAGACAATATCTACCGGGTGATTGGCGACCTGTGAAATGGCCGCTTCAAGAGCGGCCTGTACAGAGGGTTCATCATGGTGTTTCTGACGCTGCCAGCCGTGGAAACAAGCACCGTTGTATTCCACGACCGCAGCGTAGCGCTGCAGTTCAGCCATTAAGATCAGGCCATATTACTGAGCAAAGAACGGGCGTCAGTTTTCTGCTGGTCACTACCTTCCTGCATCACTTCCTGCAGCAATTCACGCGCCCCATCGAGATCTTCCATATCAATGTAGGCACGGGCCAGATCCAGCTTGGTGGCACACTCATCGGTACCGGCCAGGAAATCGAACTCATCATCGGCTGCAGCCAACTGATCCAGGTCAATTTCACCAGCAGCCGCAGAATCAGCAACCGCCACATCCGCCGCATCGGTCAGGGCCGGTACATCGTCCAGACTGAAATCGTCAGCAGCTGCCTCAGACTCCTCAGTCAAGGCTGGTACGTCATCCAGGCTGAAATCACCAGCAGCTGCCTCAGACTCCTCAGTCAGTGCTGGTACGTCATCCAGGCTGAATTCATCGTCCAGAGAGAACGCGTCTTCAGTATCGGTCAGGTCACCCAGATCATCAGACAAGGAGGCCAGATCAGAGCTGAGGTCATCTTCAGAACTCAGAGAAGCATCCAATTCACTGTCCAGTGCAGCCAGATCTTCGCCATTACCGGACTCGGCAAAGCCGGTAGGCTCATCCATATCGAAAGACAGGTCAGTTAAATCAGAATCACCTTCGGTTTCGCCATCCAACAAGGATTCCAGTGAATCCATCGCCAGAGCATTGTCATCGGTCTGCTCAGCTTCTGCATCCAGAATGGTTTCTGCAGCAGACAATTCATCAGAGGCATCATTGATATTTGCCAGATCAAAATCGAGCAAGTCGTCTTCCGACCCGGCTGCCATGGTTGCCGGCTCAGCCGCCACATCAGATTCATTCAAAGAACCCAGATCAAACGCCAGCAAATCATCCG
>JAEWQT010000230.1 GCA_023399105.1 Pseudomonadota bacterium
TTTTGCTCCTGCAAAACCGGCATTTCCACCATCCATGGCGGTAGGCGGAGCCCCGCATCAGGCCGCCAACGGCCGCAAAAAGCTGCTACGCAGTGACGGCTAAACCAGCCCGGCAGGGCTGGCAACCACCATGCAGGCAGAAGGCGTCAGCCTTCCATCTGCTCACGAATAAACTGGAACAGTTTCTTATAGTTGGTGCCGGGCTTGGGCGGCTCTGAGCCCATTTCTTTCTGCGCATTGCGCACCAGATTACGCAGCTGCTGGCGGTCAACCGCCGGAAACTCTTCAATAAAGGCATTCAGGCCAGCGTCATCACTGACCAGCCGGGTGCGCCACATTTCCTGTTGTTTGATGCGGCGGCCGTAGGCTTCGCTGGACGGGTCGAGCAGTTCCAGCCCGCCGAGGATGGCATCGACGTCTTCATCGCGCATGATTTTGCCGATGAACTGCAGGTGCCGGCGTTTGGCTTCGTTCTGGCTCAGGCGGTTATTTTCTACCAGGGCGTTGTAGAGGTTTTCGCTGATCGGCAGGTCGCGCCATTTCTTCGGATTCAGGTCAGCCAGTTTTTTTCCCAGCTGCTGATGGCGGTGCGCTTCACGTTTCAGTTCGGATTTGCTGATGAAATCTTCATCGTCATCCTGGTAATCGGTATGTTTCATAAGGTTGAATTCAGTCAGAGGACAATAAGGGTGGCTAATCCCAGGAAGGACATAAAGCCGACAACATCACTGATGGTGGTCAGCGCCACGCTGCCTGCCAGGGCCGGGTCAATGCCCTTGGCTTTCATCAGAATCGGTAGCACAGCGCCGGCGAGCATAGCAAAGGTAATGTTGATCACAATGGCCAGGGCAATCACCAGTGAAATATAGGGGTCACTAAACCATAAAAAAGTGATCAGAGAGATGACCAGCGCCAGGATAGTGCCGTTCATACCGGCAATCAGTACTTCCCGGCGCAGTAACCAGTTGATATTGGCGTTGCTGATATGGCCGAGCGCCTGACCACGGATAACCAGCGTCAGTACCTGGCTGCCGGCAATGCCGCCCATACTGGCAACAATGGGCATCAGTACGGCCAGCGCCACAATCTGTTCAATCGTATCTTTGAACAGGCCAATCACGGTGGCGGCGGTAAAGGCCGTCAGCAGGTTGATAAACAGCCAGACCAGCCGGCGGCGGCTGGATTTCAGTGCTGGCGCGAAGGTATCTTCTTCGTCATCCAGACCGGCCATGCTGAGCAGGGAATGGTCGCCTTCATCACGGATAACGTCGACCACGTCGTCGATGGTGATACGGCCGACCAGCTTACCGCTGGCATCAATCACCGGGGCGGACACCAGATCGTGACGTTCAAAGACCTTGGCAACCTCACTTTCGTGCTGAGTGGCCTGAATAACCCGGGAGTCGGTGGTCATCACTTCGCGCACGGTTTGCTGCGGATCGCTGACCAGTAACTTGCTGACCGGCAGGATACCGATGAATTCATTCTGGCGGTTAACCACGGCCAGGTTGTCGGTCATCGGCGGCAGGGTTTTGTGCCGGCGCAGATAACGTAAAACAACATCCAGGGTGATATCCGGACGCACCGTAATGGTGTCGGTGTTCATCAGACCGCCGGCGCTGTCTTCCGGATAGCCCATAATGGCTTCCAGACGCGCGCGGTCCTGATCATCCATGGATTCCAGAATTTCCTGGGTCACCCGTTCCGGCAGCTGTTGCAGCATGTCGGCGACGTCGTCGGTGTCCATGTCGGCGGTGAGGTCAACCACCTCTTCGGCGCTCATATCACTGAGGAAGTGGCTTTGCAGCTCTTCACTCAGGTGTTGAATCACTTCACCTTCGAGGTCTTTGTCGACCAGTTCCCACAGCAATTTACGGGCTTTGGGAGGCGATGATTCGATCAGGTGAGCAACATCAACCGGGGCCAGACCGGAATTCAGGATGCGTTTGACCTGAGTCAGCGCGCCGCTTTCGAGGGCGGCGTTCAGACTGTGCAGTTTTGCTTTGGCTTTTTCGCTGTGTTGCGCCATTGCTCAGGTCCGGAAATTAAGGGTCAGTGGTTCGGATTTTAGCGGTAACGGCCGTCCGGCACCACGAAAGAACCTGAAGAATCTGGTTCAGTGGGTTGTTTTTTATGGCATCAGGCCAACTTTGTTGCCCTGATGGTGCTCATCAGAGGGTTATTCGTCTTCGTCAAAACGACGGGCGAACAGATCGGTCAGGGCGGCGAGGGCGGCATCGGCGTCATCACCGCTGATTTCTACCTGCAGGCTGGTACCTTTACTGGCGGCCAGCATCATCACCGACATGATGTTTTTGCCATCGGCCATCTGGCTGCTGCTGCCGAGACGGATACTGCTGGCAAACTGGTTGGCGGTACCGGCCAGTTTGGCGGCGGCACGGGCGTGCAGGCCACGCTTGTTGATAATGAGCAGTTCCGTACGGATCATAATGGTTTCCTCAGTGCACGCCGTTCAGTTCGCGGTGGCGAACCTGCACCTGCGGATATTGCTGGCTGAACAGCGCGCCCAGCTGCTCGGCCAGATAGACCGAGCGATGCTGGCCGCCGGTGCAGCCGATGGCGATGGTCAGGTAACTGCGGTTGGCTTCAATAAAGCTCGGTAACCAACGGCTGATAAAGGAACTGATATCGCCTTCCATCGCCAGCACCTGGGGTTCGTTACGCAGAAAATCGATGATTTCCTGATCGCGGCCGGTGAAGCGGCGTAACGCCGGGTCCCAGTAGGGGTTGGGCAGGTTGCGCACATCGAATACATAATCGGCATCAATCGGGACGCCGTGTTTGAAACCAAAAGACTCAAACAGAATGGCAATGTCGCTGCCGGATTTTCCCGCGACCCGCAGTTTGATCTGGCTGCGCAGCTCGTGTACCGACATGCTGGTGGTATCCAGCGTCAGGTCGGCCAGGTCGGCAATCGGGTGCAGCAGCTGTTTTTCCTGCCGGATGGCTTCGGCCAGAGAAATGTCCGGCCCTGTCAGCGGATGCTTGCGCCGGGTGGCGCTGAAACGCTGCAGCAATACTTCTTCGCTGGCATCCAGATACACCACATCCAGCTGATATTCCTCACTGGGCAGTTCGTGCAGCACATCATCGATATCATCAAAGGCGTGGGGCAGGTTGCGGGCGTCAATACTGACGGCGACCCGTGACAACCGGTCTTCACCTTCTGTCTGGTGCACCAGCGCGGGCAGCAACGCTACCGGCAGGTTATCGATGCAATAGAAACCGAGGTCTTCCAGTACGTGCAGCGCGCTGGATTTTCCCGACCCGGAACGACCGCTGATAATCACCAGACGCATGTTGGCTCCTTGTGCCTGCTCAGGCTTCTGTATTCAGTGCGCGTTGATACAGGCGGCCGGCATCGGGAGCATTGCGCAGCGCTTCCCGGTAGTCCGGATCGGTAAAATTCCGCGCCAGCATCGCCAGTACCTGCAGGTGTTCTTCGTTGGCTTCTTCTGGGACAAACAGGGCGAACACCAGATCCACCGGACGCCGGTCAACGGCATCGAAGTCAATGGCTTCGCTCAGGCGTAACAATACCCCAAAGGGTTGCTGACAGTGTGGCAGCCGGCAATGGGGAATGGCGATGCCTTCACCGATGCCGGTGCTGCCGAGTCGTTCCCGACCCAGCAGGCGCTCGTAAATATCGTCAGCGGAACTGTCCGGTATCTGACCAGCTACAAAGCCGGCCAGATATTCCAGCAATTTTTTCTTGCTGGAAACCGGGGCGTCAAACAGGGTACGTTCCGGGATCAGAATATCCCCGATGCTGATGGCCATGGCTCAGTTATGACCGTGCTGACGATCCACCAGTTTTTCTTTGTGTTTTAACACCTGGCGGTCGAGTTTGTCGGTCATCTGGTCGATGGCAGCGTACATATCGTCATGTTCAGCGCTGGCGTGCAGGTCAGCACCGGCCACATGGATGGTGGCTTCGGCATTCATACGCTCTTTTTCAACGGTCAGAGTCACCTGGCCGTTGGTGATGTTGTCGAAATGACGGCTCAGGCGCGACATTTTTTCTTCCACATAGGTTTGCAGCGCTTCGGTGATTTCGATGTGGTGGCCGCTGAGGTTGATTTTCATATCCAGACTCCTTGGTTTTTATGCTGGTAAGTTAAAACAGTTTTAAATCAGTTGTTTGCGTTCGTTCGACGGCGGAATCAGCATGGCTTCACGGTACTTGGCAACGGTACGCCGTGCAACCTGAATCCCTTTGTCAGCCAGCAGTGCAGCCAGTTTGCTGTCGCTTAATGGTTTGCGGGCATTTTCATCGGCGATCAGTTTTTTAATCATGGCACGGATGGCGGTGGAGGAACATTCGCCTCCGGTATCAGTACTGACGTGGCTGGAGAAAAAGTATTTCAGCTCGAAAATGCCCCGCGGCGTGTGCATGTATTTTTGCGTGGTCACACGGGAAATGGTCGATTCGTGCATGCCAACCGCTTCGGCAATATCGTGCAGCACCAGCGGTTTCATGGCTTCTTCACCCTGTTCGAAGAAGTCGATCTGGTATTCGACAATTTTGGTCGCCACCTTCAGCAGGGTTTCGTTACGGCTTTGCAGGCTTTTGATAAACCAGCGCGCCTCCTGCAGGTTATCGCGCAGAAAGGCGTTATCGGTACTGTTATCAGAACGGCGGATTAACGCGGCATAATCGGCGTTAACGCGCAGCTTGGGGGCGATGTCAGGGTTCAGTTCTACCCGCCATTCATCGCGCACGTTGCGGACAATAACATCGGGGATAACGTATTCCGCCTGTTCCGGACTGATGCCGGCACCGGGCTTGGGGTTCAGTTCTTTGATTAACCGCAGCACTGCTTTCAGGTCGTCTTCGCGCAGTTTGGTTTTGCGCATCAGCGTGGGGTAATCACGGTTGCCCAGCAGTTCGATATAGTCGCCAATGACCAGACGGGTTTCTTTAAGCCAGGGGGTGTCGGCTGGCATCTGGTGCAGTTGCAGCAGCAGGCATTCGCGCAGGTCACGGGCAAACACGCCGGCCGGATCAAACTGTTGCAGCCGGTGCAGCACCGCCATCACTTCGTCTTCTTCGACGTTCAGTTCCGGGTCCATGCTTTCCAGCACATCCTCAACGGTGGTGTGCAGGTAACCGTCATCATCCACACCGTCGATCAGCATCAGGGCGATATCGCGGTCGGTATCGGACATGGGGGTCAGGTTCAGCTGCCACAGCAGGTGATCCTGCAGGCTGTCACTGCTGGCATGACGGGCGTCGTAATCGAAATCATCGTCGATAGCGCCGCTGTTGCCGGAGGCCACGCCGGCGGTGGTCTGATAGGTATCTTCCCACTGGCTGTCGACCGGCAGGTCATCCGGAATCTGTTCCTGTGACCACTGTTCGTCCAGTTCCGGGGTGTCAGCACCCTCGTCGTGGTCGTGACTGCTGACTTCAGCGCTGTGTTCACTGCTGGCGGGTAAGGATAAGTCGTTCAGGCCGTCGTGTTCGGTTTCTTCCACCTCCAGCATGGGGTTGGAGTCGAGGGCTTCCTGAATTTCCTGCTGCAGATCGAGGGTCGACAATTGCAACAGGCGGATGGCTTGCTGTAATTGCGGGGTCATCGTGAGTTGCTGACCCATCTTTAACTGCAGGGAGGCTTTCATAGGGCTTCAGTGATCACTTAAAACGGCATTGATGTTGCATTATACGTAAAGCCCACAGGGTGGGAATCCTTGACATTGATGGGGTTATCCATCACAGGCGGAAATCTTCTCCCAGATACTGTTTGCGCACCTGTTCGTTGGCCAGCACCTGCTCGGCAGTGCCTTCGGCAATGATGTGCCCCCCCCCGACGATATAGGCTTTTTCGCAGATGGCCAGTGTTTCCCGCACATTATGGTCGGTAATCAGCACGCCAATGCCGCGCGCTTTCAGCTGACGAATAATATCCATGATGTCGGCCACCGAAATCGGATCAACCCCGGCAAAGGGTTCGTCGAGCAGAATAAAGGACGGCTCAGCCGC
>JAEWQT010000013.1 GCA_023399105.1 Pseudomonadota bacterium
GCTCTGCGCGAGTCTTTCCGGGCTACAGAGCAAGGCGGCGAATGCTGAAAATGGCGAGCCCTTTTCAAGTTCGCCAACACCGCTATGTGGACCGGAAAGCCGCTCCCTGCGGGGATGGCAGGAAAGCCCTGACTCGGTGTCGCCGGTTTTTGCCAGAACCCGCTATGCCTGCAACCCGGCTTCGTGATTCAGGACTTTCCTGTCATCCAGAGCGGGCACCGAGTTATTCAGAGGCTCCCTGGCTTTTTTATGGCTGCGGTAAGCCGGTCAGGCTTGCTGCAGCATGGCGAACAGTTCGTCTTTCAGGTGCACGCGCTTCATTTTCAGTGCTTCCAGACGTTCATCCGAGGTCGCTTCCGCTCCGTTTTCAATATTGCGCACTTCGCGGTCAATATCGTGGTACTCATCGAACAGGCGGGCGAAGTGGCGGTCTTTCATTTTCAGATCACGGATCTGATTCGCCATATCCGGAAATTCGTGGTGCAGATCGTGGTGCTCAACAGTCATGGTGTGGCCTCCTTTTTTGATTTGTTCCAGTATGCGTGTCTGGTTATAGGCCATATTGATGCAGGTCAGGCCGGCAGAACCGGCCTGTATTCAGGCTGATCCACATCAATGGATCAGCCCTGGCGAGCAATTTTATTCAGGCCCTGCTGTAACCATTGTTGCAGTTGTGGTGCTGGCAGGGCGCCGGCCAGACGATCAATTTCTTTGCCCTGGTGATACAGGATCAGCGTCGGGATACTGCGGATGCCCAGCCGGGCGCTGAGCTGCTGCGCCTGCTCGGTGTTGACCTTGGCAAAGCGCAACTGGTGCTGCATCTGACCGCACAGTTGGGTAAATACCGGTGCCATCATCTGGCACGGGCCGCACCAGCTGGCCCAGAAATCCACCACCACCGGCAGATCATTTTTTTCCAGAAAACGCTGAAAAGAGCCGTCATCCAGCTCGACCGGATGGCCGTTAAACAACGGGCTCTGGCAGCGACCGCACTGGCCCTGCTGGTGTTGTTTATCGGCGGGAATGCGGTTGATGGCGCCGCAGGAAGGGCAGGTGTAATGCATGACAGAATCTCCACAGGATGGCTGTTCTGCTATATGCGTCTTGGGTTATGAATTTCAAGGGGCCGGAGAGCCGGCTGGCTCTCCGGGACAGGCTCAGGCCTGGTTTTGCTTTTTCACGCGCTTATCGCGGCGCTTTTCTTTCAGCGTCTTGGCTGCTGGTTTCTTTTCTTGTTTTGCCATGGCAAACATCTCCGTTGGGTGCTGCTGGCCGGTCCTGCCGCCTGGAGCGGTCAGCACACTGTCAGAAAGAAGGGCCGTTTGTGCGTTCAGCGCACGCGGCAGGCTAAAGGCTTCAAGGGGGAATCCTCCATACAATTAAGGCCGGTCAGTGGATGACCTGAATAACGGTGAAGGTGGAACGGATACCCTCCACCGCCACCGTGCAGCGATCACCGGCCTGCAGGCCAAGCAGGGCCGCGCCCAGCGGTGAGCGTACCGAAATCCGGTGTTTGTCCGGATTGGCGTCAGCAGGCAGGGTGAGAACCACCGAGAAACGCTCACGCGCCTGCAGCACAATCAGGGAGTTAATCCGTATTGTTGGCTGATTGGGCAGAGGCTTGTTGCTGCCGGTACGGGTGTCCGCTACCCGTTCAGGCCGGGTAGTGCTGAACGCAGTTGTGGTCAGCAGATGATGCCAGACACGCTGGTCAACCTGGCGGAAGGATGAAGAAACAAGGGGAAACATGGCGCTCTCCACAGACAAATGAACAGGATTCAGTCGTCGCCGGAGAGTGGGGTTCTCTCCGGCTTAGCGCTGGAAGGTTCTGGCTTGTGGAAGGAACCGTTGGGTGATCATGAAATCGGTGTCCGCAATCAAGGTGAGGGGATCATAGCCCGCCTGCAATAAAAGACAAGCCACCCCGGCAGGTGGCCGGAGCTTACAGTTGGTGGCGGCGCAGGTGAGCGAGAAAACCGTCTTTATCGGTTTCGCCGACCAGACGGCCGGGCTGCACTTCCTGATTCTGGCGGAAGAACAGAATGGTCGGCGGGCCAAAGATGGCGTGCTTCTGCATAAAAGCGATGTGTTCCGCCCGGTTGTCGGTGACGTCCAGCTTCAGCCACAACGCATCGGCCAATTGGGCCTGGACGTCGGGCTGACTGAAGATTTCTTTTTCCATCACTTTGCAGCTGATGCACCAGTCGGCGTACATATCCAGCATCACCAGCCCCGGCGCAGTAGCGATGCGCTGCTCCAGCTCGGCGACGGAATCGGTTTTGTAAAACGGGGTGGAGGCGCTGGCGCTGACGCGGTTATCAGTTCCGCCAGTGACTGGTTGCAGAGGCTGCAGCGGGTTGTTGTTGCCCATCAGCACGCCGGTAAAGGCCAGAACGCCATACACCAGCAACACCCAACCCAGACCTTTCACCAGTCGCTGTGCCGCACTGGCTGCAGGCTCCAGCGCGCCCAGTACAATGCCGTACACCAGCGCCAGCAGCGCCCACAGCAGCAGGCTGAGGTTGCCGGGCAGAATACGTTCCAGCAGCCAGATCGCCACGCCCAGCAGCAAGACACCGAAGAAGACTTTGATCTGATTCATCCATTGGCCGGCTTTGGGCAGGAGCGAAGCGCCGGTGGTGCCCAGTACGATCAGTGGCGCGCCCATGCCCAGCCCCAGCGCCAGTAAGGCTAATCCACCCAGAGCGGCATCGCCGGTGGTGCTTAAGTACACCAGTGCACCGGCCAGGGGGGCAGATACGCAGGGCGAAACGATCAGGGCCGACAATACGCCAATAATAAATACGTTCAGGTAGCGCCCGCCTTGCTGCTGCTGGCTGATGCTGTTCAGTCGGTTGCGCAGCGCTGCCGGCAGCTGCAGTTCGTACAGGCCGAACATGGCCAGCGCTAACAGCACAAACAGGGCCGCAAACAGGATGAGTACCCAGGGTGTCTGCATCCAGGCCTGAATGTTGGCGCCGGCACCCAGCAGTCCTACGGTCAGGCCAGCGGCGGCGTAGGTCAGGGCCATGCCCAGTACATAGACGGACGACAACAGAAAACCACGGCGCGGCGAGTTCTGCTGCTGGCCCAGCACTACGCTGGTCAGAATCGGCACCATCGGCAGCACGCAGGGGGTAAAGGTCAGGCCCAGCCCGAGCAGGAAAAATATCCCGATCACCGCCAGCGCCGAGCGGCCGCTGAACCAGTTATCGCTTGCCGGTGCGGTGGCAGGGCTGGTCGCGCTGTCAGAGGCCGGTGGCAGAGCCTGGCCTTGCAGATCGGCGGCCGTCAGGGTTAAACGCTGGCGCTGGGGTGGGTAGCACAGGCCGGCATCGGCACAGCCCTGGTGGTGCAGCACGACTTCACCGGGCTGCAACCCCTGCAGATCGAAAGGCACATCCAGCTGGCCGTAAAAGGCGGTTACCCGGCCAAAGGCTTCATCGTCTTTTTCAATGCCGGGCAGAGAGAAATAGACAGGCTCCAGCCGGGTGTCGCCCTGCTGCAAAAAGATGCGGTGCTGGTACAGGTAATAGCCATCCGCACTGTCCCAGCGTGCCAGCAGCTGGCCATCGGCCAGGCTGGTGGTGAGTGGAAAAGCCTGTTCCACCGGCAGAAATTCGGGTTCGCTCTTACCCAGCAGGCTGCCCAGCAAGTTAGCCTGGGTTGAAACGCTGAACAATAACGCCAGTACGGCCAGCCAGATTCTGTTCACGGGAAATTCCTGTTGCAGTGGGGTCAGGTATTGCGCTGTACCGCCAGCATCGCCAGCGCGGCCAGCGCCTGTTTGGCCGGTGAATCGGCTAACAGTTCCAGCTGGGCCTGGGCGCGGTTGGCGCAGGCCACGGCTTTTTCGCGGGTGTAGTCAATCGAACCGAGTTCGTGCACCACATTCAGCACCTCGCTCATGTTCTCGAGGCCACCTTTACGGATGGCGGCACGCACCAGCTTACGCTGCTCGTCATTGCCGTTCGCCATGGCGTGAATCAGCGGCAGCGTGGGTTTGCCTTCAGCCAGATCGTCGCCGACGTTTTTGCCCATGGCAGCAGCATCGCCTTCGTAATCCAGCACGTCATCAATCAGCTGGAACGCCAGGCCCAGCTCGCGGCCGTAAATGCGCAGGGCTTCGCGCTCGGCGTCGCTGCGGCCTAGCAGGCTGGCCATGCCCCAGGTCGAGGCTTCAAACAGCATGGCGGTTTTGCCATAAATAACGTCCAGATACTGCTGTTCGGTGGTGTCGGGGTTTTTCACGTTGGTCAGCTGCAGTACTTCGCCTTCGGCAATCACGCTGGTGGCTTTGGAGAGGATCTGCATGACCGGCAGGCAGGCCAGTTCAACCAGCATTTCAAACGAGCGGCTGTAGAGAAAATCGCCGACCAGTACGCTGGGGGCATTGCCCCATTTGGCGTTGGCAGTCGGGTTGCCACGGCGCATGTCTGAGGTATCCACCACATCATCGTGCAGCAGCGTGGCGGTGTGCAGAAACTCGATCACGGTGGCCAGTTTCACCGCACGCTCATCACACTCATTGAAGGCGCGGGCGGTTAACAGTACCAGCAGCGGGCGGATACGCTTGCCGCCGCTGTTAATAATGTATTCGGCAATCTTTTCCACCAACGGCACCCGCGAGGCCAGTTGCGCGTGAATCAGCTCGTTGACCTGCTGGAATTCGCTGCCGACGACGTTGTGGATATCTTTGATTTGCATGAATATAGCCCGGTATCTGAGTCCGAAGGGTGCCGGCCGGGGTAAATTCCGGGCGCACCGGTTAAAAAGTCAGGGCGCAGTTTAGCCGCCGGCGAGGGTAGCGACAACGCAGGCTTTGTCAGTCATTGGCTGGATATTGCATGACTTGCAAGCCGGTGCCGGCTGCGCTATAGTCTCGCGCCCCGAAAATCTGCTCCCTGCCATATGGAAACCAGAGCGTTGCCAGTAGAAGCAGGCCCTTTAAAGCAGCAGTTGTGAAGCGCCGTATAACGGCATAGTGGAGATGTACAGTATGTACGCAGTAGTGGTAACCGGCGGTAAGCAATACCGCGTTGAAGAAGGTCAGACCCTGAAAGTTGAAAAACTGGAAGTGGCGACCGGTGACAAAGTAGAAATCGAAAAAGTGCTGCTGATCGGCAACGGCGATGACGTTAAGATCGGTGCTCCGGTGGTTGCCGGCGCTAAAGTAACTGCTGAAGTGGTTGCTCATGGTCGTCACAAGAAAGTGAAGATCCTGAAGTTCAAGCGTCGTAAGCACCACATGAAGCAGATGGGCCACCGTCAGTGGTTCACTGAACTGAAAATCACCAGCATCGCTGGCTAATTTTTTATTTGAATTCCGGGGCCCGGTGCCTGTCGCCAACAGGTCGCATCCGCAGTGTTGTAGCGGTCCCATTGAAGGAGAAATATCATGGCTCACAAGAAAGCTGGTGGTAGTACCCGTAACGGTCGTGATTCCGAAAGTAAACGCCTTGGCGTAAAACTGTTCGGCGGTCAGGCTGCTAAATCCGGTAACATCCTGGTTCGTCAGCGTGGCACCCGTTTCCACGCCGGTACTAACGTCATGGTCGGCCGTGACCACACTCTGTTTGCTACTGCCGATGGCGTAGTAAAATTTGAAGTGAAAGGTCCGCAAGGCCGCAAGTACGTCAGCATCGTACAGGCGTAATTGCCGCAGATCCGGAGCCGGTTGCTGTAATGCCGGCCTCCACCGCGCCCTGGCTGCAAAGGTTTCTTTGACGTCAGGGCGTTTTTGTTTGTTTATCCGAGGTTGCACCTATGAAGTCCGTTGACGAAGCACGAATTAC
>JAEWQT010000024.1 GCA_023399105.1 Pseudomonadota bacterium
CACCACCCCCTGCTCCATTTCTTCCGGCGTGGCGCCCGGATAAGCCACCGTCACCATGACGATATCGGCTTCGTAAGGGGGAATAAATTCTTTGCGGATGGTCAGCGACACCAACAAACCACCGACCAGTAAAAACACCATCAGCAGGTTGGGGGCGACGCCATGCCGGGCCATCCACGCCAGTGGACCGGAATAATGCAGGCTCATGGGCGCGACTCCTGCAGGCGCACGCTCATACCAGCCACCGCCGCATCAACCCGACTGCTTAATATGCGATCTTCCGGACTGAACCCCTTACCCAGCCACACTTGCTCACGGCCCCGGAACAACACCTCGGGCTGGCGGCGCTGCAGCTGATTCTGATGCACCACCCACACCGTGCCATCGTCCTGCAGATAACGGCTGTCGATCACCACCGCCTGCTCAAATAAGCGGCCCGGTAACTGCACACTGACGTAATCGCCGGCCAACACCGGCACATCACCGCCCAGGGGGTTATTAATCTGCAGCATCACCACCGCCTGCCGGTCGCTGTCGCTGACACCGGGCAGTACGTTCAGAATGCTGGCTTCACGCGGCGGCTGCGGATCGGTCCCCGCCGGCGTCACCAGAGCACTGGCGCTGGTGTCCAGCAACGGCAGGAAGGTGCGCGGTACTTTTACCTCAACCCAGAAATGATCGGTGCGCAGCAAATCAAACAGCGGCGTACTGCTGCCCACCTGGCTGCCGGTGCTGATATGCCGGGCCAGAATCTGGCCATCAAAGGGCATCCGCACCTCAGTGCGGGCCAGATTCAGTTGTGCCTGCTGCACATTGGCGCGGGCGGTGGCTACCGCCGCCCGGGCGCTGGCCAGTTGCGGCTGCCGCAACACCAGCGCGCGTTCCTGCTCGCTTAATTGCTGTGCGGCAATGGCGTATTCTTCCTGCGCCAGCGCCGCCTGCCCCAGTTCAATCTGCAACTGGGCTTCGGCCTGCGCCAACGCCGCCTGTTGCTGCTGCAGGGCAAATTCAAAATCGGCTTTTTCCAGCTGCGCCAGCAAGGTGCCTTTGGCCAGTCGCGCCCCCGGCACCGCCTGGGCGGCCAAACGCACGACCCGCGCATTCACCTGCGCCGCCAGCGCCACCTGTTCGGCCGCCCGCACTTCCCCGCCGGATAACCAATAGGGCCGTGAACTGGCCATGGTAACAGGGGTAGCTTCCACCAGCCGTGCCACCGGCTGCGGTTTTACCCGTTGTGGCTTGGGCGCGGAGGCGGTGATGTAGTTAAACCCCACCACCCCGATGGCCAGTACCACAACCACCAGCACAGTGCTTTTGCTGCGCTGCCACATACTGAGAGCAGGTTCGTTGGCAGAACTCATACAGGCTCGTCCTTCTGGGCAAAGTCGCCGTGACTGACGGCGCGGAATAACTGAATACGGTATTGCAGCTGTTGCCAGCGGGCGCTGAGCAGCTGCTGTTCCAGACTGAGCACCTCACGCTGGGCGGTCAGCAGGCTGAGAAAATCGCCACTGCCTTTGCGGTAACGGTTGCTCTGATAGGATTCGGTGTCGCGCGCCAGTTGCAGCTGGCGTTCCAGACTGGCCACCCGGCCGGCCATTTGCTGATTACCGGTTAAAGCATCCTGCACTTCCTGGGCGGCACTGAGCAGTGTGTTCTGATAATCGGCCAGCCCTTCTTCCAGCGCCGCCCGCTGGCGGGCGACTTCGGCGCGGCGATTGGCACCATCAATTAAGGGCAACACCAGCCCGGCGGCCAGATTGCCGATCCAGTCATCAAAGACATTGCTGAGGCTGGCATCTTCACCCCGATACGAGGCGGTTAAGGTCAGGCGCGGAAAACGGTTGGCCACGGCCGCCGCCACCGCCGCATTGGAGGCCTGCAATTCAAACCAGGCTTGCTGCACATCCGGGCGCTGCTGCAAGGCGGTTAACGCCACGCCCTGATCAGCAGCGGTCAGCACCGGTAAATCGGCTGCGTCTGCGGCAATGTTGCCGGCGCCAGGCTGCAGCCAGGCCGGATCACCCAGCCACAACGCCAGCTGGTGCCGGTAACGCTGATGCTCAGCGCTGGCGGTAATGCGTTCAGCCTGATTGGCTTCCAGCAATTGTTGTTGCTGCCAGACATCGCTGATTAAGGCCTGGCCGCGCTGAAACCGCGCCTGGGTAACCTGCAACGCCTCCTGCAGCCGCTGCTGCTGCTGCGCCAGCAACTGCAGGTTCAGCTGCTGCATGCGCAGGCCATAGACATTTAAAGCAATGTTGGCGGCCACGGTATTGGCCTGCACCCGGGTAGCCTGCAAACTGGCCAGCGCATTCAGGCGGCCCTGTTCCTGCAGCGCGCTGACGCGGCCCCAGAAATCCAGCTCGTATTCGGTGGTTATGCCGGCTGACCATAAATCGGTGCTGACATCATTGCGCCACTGCCGTGAGCGGCTGAGGGATACGGAAAGATCGGGATAGCGCTCACTACCGGCCTGACGCGCCACCGCTTCGCTTTGCGCCAGCCGCGCCCAGGCAGCCTGCAGGCTGTAATTCTGCTGCAGTCCCTGTTCAATCCAGCGGTTCAGCTGCGGGTCATTAAAGGCTGTCCACCAATGTGACGGCTGAGTTACTGCAGCAGCACCACCCAACACCTCTGGCCAGGGTTGCATATCGGGCTGCGGCGCCGGTTGTACACGGGCACAACCAGACACCCCCAGGGTTAAGGCAGCCAGCAGCAGAATGTTAAATCGGCGTTTTCTGCGCAACGAGCCACTCCTGGTTTCAGTGAAAAGTAAGGGGCAGAATCATAGAGGCCGGCTCAAATGAGAACAAATCATATTTACCCATCTTTACTGCCTGCCACTGTCATAACCGACAAACGCAAGACAATAAAAAAGCGCCCGTAGGCGCTTTTTATATCATTGGGAGCCTCTGAATAACTCTGCACGAGTTATTCAGGGGCTCCCAAGGTTACATGCCTTTGACGGCGTAGATGCCCGGCGCGTTGCGCCAGTAACCACGGTAATCCATACCGCAGCCGAACACATAACGGTCTTCCACGTCCATGCCGATGAAGTCGATTTGCAGATCGGTGTTTTTACGGTCATGCAGCTTGTTCACCAGCACCGCGGTGTAAACCTCTTTGGCACCCTGGGCATGACAGGCTTTTACCACTTCGGCCAGGGTATTACCCTCGTCGAAAATATCATCCAGGATTAACACCGTACGGCCATCCATCGGAATGGACGGCGGCGCCTGCCACTGCAGGTCGGTATGACCGGTGGTT
>JAEWQT010000057.1 GCA_023399105.1 Pseudomonadota bacterium
ACGATGGGCTGACCGGGGCCACCGAGTTTGCGGATGCCGTTACCGATGATGCGCGATTGGTGCTGCGGGTATTGCGGGAAGCCCAACAGGATGGCGCCCAGACCCTGAACTATGTCGGTGTGGAACAGCTGCTGCAGCAAAATGGGCGGGTGTGCGGTGCGGTATTAAAAGATGCGCTCAGCGGCCAGCAATGCGAAGTACGGGCGCAGGTGGTGATCAACGCCACGGGTGCCTGGGTGGATGAATTGCGTGGCCAGTTGCAGCAGGCGCCGAAAATCCGGCCCGCCCGCGGCAGCCATATTGTGGTGGCCGCCGAGCGTTTGCCGGTGACCATGGCGTTTACCATTCTGCATCCGGATGATCAGCGCCCCATTTTCGTCTATCCCTGGGAAGGCCGTACCGTGATTGGCACCACCGATCTGGATAATCCGGGGCTGGGTAATGAAGAAGTAGGCATCAGCCGGGCCGAGCTGGAGTATCTGCTGAAGCTGGCAGCGCATCGTTTTCCGGCTGCAGCATTAACGGAACAGGATGTGATTGCCAGCTGGGCCGGCGTAAGGCCGCTGGTTTCATCCGGCGCCCTGAATCCGTCTAAAGAGAAGCGGGACCACAGTGTCTGGGATGATCAGGGATTGGTCAGCGTCAGCGGCGGTAAGCTGACCACCTTCCGGCTGATTGCTCTGGATGCGTTAAACGCGGCCCGCCGCTATCTGACTCATTGGCCGGCCGGGGATTTTCCGACGCAGATTTTCCGCCCGTACAAGCCTCAGCATCCTTTCTGGTCAGCCTTGCCGGCTGCCATTCAGCAGCGTTTGCTGGGCTATTACGGTCAGGATACCGATGCACTATTGCAACGGGCGCAGCCCGGCGAGCTGGAGGTGATTCCGGGTACCCATACGCTGTGGGCGGAGTTGCGCTTTGCCGCCGCCTGCGAAGCCGTGCAGCATTTGGATGATCTGCTGTTGCGCCGTACCCGTATCGGTTTATTGCTGGAACAGGGCGGGATGTTGTGGGCACAGAAGATACGCGCAGTCTGCCAGCCGGAGCTGGGCTGGAGTGATGAACACTGGACGGCTGAGCAGCAGCGTTATGAGCAGATCTGGCAGCGCTATTACAGCCTGCCGGTGTCGGCTTAACCGCCGAGCTGGCCGAACAGTTCGCGGGTGGTGTGGAGGGCATTCAGATAATGCCGCTCCATATCGGCTGGCTCAAGCCCCAGCCCTTGCAACAGTGGCCAGTCGATTTCTTCCCAGCGCCCCTTTTCCATGGCTACCGTGGTCGCCAGGATCAGGCCGTAATCGCCCTGATGCTGCAATAATGCCTGGGTCAGCGATTCCGGCAGATGCAGCTGCTGACAGATCTCGGTGAGGGGATTATCAAAAAAGGCATCCAGCAGTGAAAATAAACCAAGGGTAAACGCGGTTTCTTCATCCAGTCCGGGCCAGGCAAAGACCATGGCTTTGCACAGGTGTGCCCGCACTACCGCCTGTTCGCGCAGCACGTCGGGCTTGTGCTGCAGTTTGCCCAAGGCGATCAGATTCGACCAGGAACGCAGCCGGTCGAGGCCAACCAGCATAATGGCGTGAGGAATGGACGACACCGCGCTGACAAAGCCCATGGCGGCGGAGTTCACCAGTTTCAGCAGCTTATAGCTGAGCTGCGGATCGGTTTGCAGTACGTCGGCAACGTCGTTAATACGGGCATCGGGCGTATTCAGTACTTTTAATATCTGCAAGACGGCCAGTTGGCTATCGGGCAGGCGCTTGCCATAAACATTGGCCGGATGACTGAAAAAATAGCCCTGAAACAGATCGCAGCCGGCGGCCTGGCAAAACTCAAACTCTTCCCGGGTTTCTACTTTCTCTGCCAGCCATTTCAGACCGTGAGCTTTATGTTCTTCAATCAGCTGCGGCAGCATGGCCAGATCCGGCAGGCGGCGGATATCGACTTTGACGATATCAACCAGCGGAAACAGCGCCACTGGCGCTGCATCCCCCTGATAGTCGTCCAGGGCGATGCGATAGCCAAATTTGCGCAGGCTTTGCAGCGCCTGCAGATTCTCGGCATCCGGTTCAATGTATTCCAGCAATTCGGCCACCAGGCGGTTGGCCGGCAGCATCGGCGGGTTGTGCAGCCAGTGGCGGGTAAAATTAATAAAAGCTGGCAAGCCACCGGTGACCTGGTCAATGCCGATATCATTGAAGGCACTGATCAGAACTTCGCTGGTGGCATGGTCACCGAAAACATCCTGCCACTGGCGGGTGTCCTGGGGTACCGGGCGACAGAGAAGTTCGTAACCGACCACTTTCTGGCGGCGGTTAAGAATAGGCTGACGGGCAAGCAAGGGCAGTGACGTGTTATCCATATCGTTTCCTTGATAGTTGTGTCCATTGTAGCCGTAAAAATGCAGCGCATTCTGGCGAATTGTCTACACTTTACAAAATTTGATTTGTTGGAGTGTGGTATGAGCGGTGTGCTGAGTAGTGTTGATGCCCGCACAAAGTTGGTTGGGCAGAACCGGCTTGAGTTATTGCTGTTCAATTTAGGCGGTACTCAACAGTTCGCCATTAACGTATTCAAGGTGCAGGAAGTGATGCGGCTACCCAGGCTGACCCGCATTCCTGATCGCCACCCGGTGGTGCGTGGGGTTACTCATTTGCGTGGGCAAACGGTGCCAGTGGTCGACTTACGGCAGGCGATTCAGATGGGCCCGCTGAAGGTGAATGAAAGTGAAGCCACTATTATCGTTACCGAGTACAACCGCACGGTGCAGGCTTTTCTGGTCGGCGGCGTTGACCGTATCGTTAATATGAACTGGAACGAGATTCTGCCGCCGCCTGGTGGTTCGGGCCGTCAGCATTACCTGACCGCGATTACCCGCATTGATGATCGTATTGTGGAGATTATTGACGTTGAAAAAGTGCTGGCTGAAATCGCACCCTATCAGCTTAATTTGTCGGAAGAGGCTTACGATAAAGAGTTGATGGCCCGTATCAAAGGCAAGGATATTCTGATTGTTGACGATTCCCATGTGGCCATCCACCAGATGCGTCAGGTGCTGGAACCGATGGGTATGAATATTATTGAAGCACATAACGGTCTTGAAGCTTATCAGTTGCTGATGCACTGGAAGGAAGAGGGGCGTGATATTGCCGATCGCTTGCTGATGATTATTACTGATGCAGAAATGCCGGAAATGGACGGTTATATGCTGACCACTGAAATCCGTCGTGATCCGGAATTGCGGTCATTAATGGTCATTTTGCATACTTCGCTGTCGGGTAATTTTAATAAAGCGATGGTGGAAAAAGTCGGTTGTGATGGCTTCCTGTCGAAGTTTGCCCCGGAAGCGCTGGCCAAAGATGTGCAGCGTCTGTTGCGGCAAAAATTGGGTATGCCGCCGCGTGAAGAATAACCTTTTGCGGTTATTACCTATCTTTGAGTACGGCCAGCATTTTGCTGGCCGTACTTTTAAGTGACAGTACAATACCGGCTGCTGATCCGAGGTGCGCCGATGCTGCAAATTTCCCGCCTGTTTATTTATCCGATTAAATCCTGTGCCGGAACCGAAGTTTCTGAGTTGACGCTGGATGCCTGGGGCGCTGTTGGCGACCGCCGCTTTGTGTTGGCGGATGCGCAGGGGCAGTTTCTTACCCAGCGACAATTACCCCGGATGCAGCGTATTCAGCCGCGCTGGCAGGGGGACGATTTGCACGTTACCTGCGCCGGCTATGCTGATTTGTTGGTACCGGCGGCTGCCGGTGCCGGTGAGTGTTTGGTGCGGGTCTGGAACGATTCGGTTGCCGCTCAGGATTGTGGCGATGCGGCGGCAACCTGGTTCAGCACCGTTTTGGGCGTTTCCTGCCGGTTGCTGCGCTTGCCGCAGCAACGTTTTCCGGCTGCACTGCAGCGCCGGGTAAATCCGAAATATACCGAACAGGATAACTGGCTGAGTTTTGCCGATGGTTTTCCGTTATTGCTGGTGAATCAGTCCAGCCTGGATGCGCTTGGACAGGCATTGGGGCGGCCACTGGATGTTATTCGCTTCCGGCCCAATGTGGTGTTGAGCGGTGCACCCGCCTGGCAGGAGTTACGCTGGAGCCGGTTACACAGTGATCGCGGCGGCGCACTGATGTGCTGCAAACCCTGTGAGCGTTGCGTAATTCCAACCCGTCATCCGCAGACACTGGAGCGTGAGGCGGATGTGCTGGACGTACTCAAAACACAGTGTCGTATCGATGGGAAAATTATTTTCGGCCAGAACGCGCTCTTCCATGAGCTGACGGTGCTGCGCAGAGGCGATACGTTCCGCGCTGACTGACTTTCTCAGCGGCTGCTCTTTGGCAGCCGCAGCAGCAGGGCTGAAGTATCCAGTTTTCCTGCCCCTTGCTGCTGCAATTCGCCATAAAACTGATCCACCAGTGCCGTTACCGGCAAACTGCTGCCATTGTGAAGGGCTTCCTGCAGGCAGATCTGCAGGTCTTTACGCATCCAGTCGACCGCAAAGCCGTGGTTAAACTCGTCATTCAGCATGGTCTGATGGCGATTCTGTAATTGCCAGCTGCTGGCCGCGCCTTGGCCAATGACCTTCATTACCTGCCCGGCATCCAGGCCGGCGTTACGGGCAAACTGCAGGCCTTCGGCCAGGGCCTGAATCAGGCCGGCCACGCAGATCTGATTCACCATTTTGGCTTTCTGGCCACAGCCCGGATTACCCATACGTTCAATCAGACGGGTGTAGGGGGCGGTGAGTTGAACGATGCTGGCATAATCCGCTTCCGCGCAGCCTGCCATCAGGCTCAGCTGGCCATTGATAGCGCCTTGTTGGCCACCGGAAACCGGCACATCGGCAAAGCGTAAGCCCTGTTCGGCACAGCGGGCCGCCAGGTCTTCTGCCAGCCGGGCTGAGGTGGTGGTGTGGTCAATAATGAGTGTGCCCGGTTGTAGCTGAGCCAGCATCTGGTCATTTAACAGCTCGCGGACATCGTCATCGCGGCCGACGCACAGAATAACGGCATCGGCATTTTGTGCTGCGGTTGCCGGTGTTGTGC
>JAEWQT010000094.1 GCA_023399105.1 Pseudomonadota bacterium
TCAGTGAGCAACCCGAGTCGGTGGATTTTCTGCGCGGACCTTTGCCCGGATCAGTGTCTGGCAATGAACCTGCCGCCGGGCAGAGTGCGGATGCCGAGGTCGCTCCGCCAGAGGTTTTAACGCTGGAAGAGCCGGCCTCTGCACCTTTGCCTCCGGTGCCGGAAGCGCCTGACAATGTTGCCAACCCGGACAATGCCACCGCGCCGGATTACAACTTTCCGGCTGTGGCGCCTGTACCTGCCGCACCGGCCCCGGCCGCTAAGCCACAACCCTCAGCAACGGCTGCTAAGGCTCCTGTATCGGTGGCGCCGGCTGTGACTAAGACAGCCCCGGTTGCCGCTCCGGCCCCGGTCGCTAAAGCGCCGGTTTATGACCGTTCACGCCTGCTGGACATTCCGTCCGGCTTTGTGGTGCAGCTGTTTGGCAGTTACGAAGCTGCCAATGCGGACAAATTTCGTCGTCAATGGCGAGACGAAATCACCGGCAGCCTGTACCTTTACGAAACCCGGCACAACAACAAGCCCTGGTTCGTTGTCGTGGCCGGTGTTTATGGCAGCCGGGCCGAAGCTACAGCCGCTGTGAATGCTTTACCACGCCCACTGCGCGACCAGTCACCCTGGATTCGCGACATTTCAGCCGTAAAGCAGGCATTACGCTAATTCTGTCTTAGTCGCTATCCTGACCACATTCTTACCACGCTGCTTCTTGCAGCCGGACTGAAGGTGGGCGCAGGATAGCCTTTCTGCGCCCCGGATTTGCCAGCAGTTTGAGCAGTGGGCTTATTTAAGTCTTTGATTTCAATCGTTTTACATGAGGACTGTTCTATGAGAACCGGTCTGTACACTCCCGGCGAGTTTAAGGACAACTGTGGCTTTGGCCTGTTGGCCCATCTGCAAGGTCAACCGAGTCACCGACTGCTGAAAACGGCTATTGAATCCTTAACCTGCATGACCCACCGCGGCGGTATTGCCGCCGACGGCAAAACCGGTGACGGTTGCGGTCTGTTACTGCAGAAGCCTGACTCTTTCCTGCGCGCCGTCACGGCCGAGGCAGGCATGACCCTGCCGGCCCGCTATGCCGTGGGTATGCTGTTCATGGACCCGAACGAAACAGTGTTCAAACAACAGCAAGACGCCGTTGAGCAAGCCTTTGCTGCGCAGGGGTTATCCGTCTTAGGTTGGCGCACAGTGCCTACCAATAATGACTGCCTGGGCCCCATTGCGTTGTCCAGCCTGCCGCGTTTTGAGCAGGTGTTTGTCGCGCCGGCGGCGGACATGGACGAAACTCAGTTCGCCGTTAAGCTGTTCTACGCCCGTCGTCTGGCTGAAAAAGCGCTTGATGGCCATGCCAGTTTTTATGTGGCCAGTCTGGCCGAGCGGGTGGTGTCGTACAAAGGCCTGATGATGCCGGTCGACCTGCCGAACTTCTACCCGGATCTGGGCGATGAACGCATGGAAACCGCCATCTGTGTATTCCATCAGCGCTTCTCCACCAACACCATGCCGCGCTGGCCGCTGGCGCAGCCGTTCCGCATGCTGGCGCACAATGGCGAAATCAACACCATTCAGGGCAACCGCAGCTGGGCCAATGCCCGCACCCCGAAATACAACAGCCCACTGCTGCCGGGACTGAGCGAGCTGGCGCCGATTGTGAACACCACCGGCTCCGACTCCTCCTCCATGGACAACATGCTCGAGCTGCTGACCCTGGGCGGTATGAACCTGTTCCGCGCCATCCGCATGATGGTGCCCCCGGCCTGGCAGAACGTGGAAACCATGGACGCGGATCTGCGCGCCTTCTACGAATACAACTCCATGCACATGGAAGCCTGGGACGGCCCGGCCGGCCTGGTGATTACCGATGGCCGCTATGCCGTCTGTGGTCTCGACCGTAACGGTCTGCGTCCGTCCCGTTGGGTAATCACCAACGACAACTTTATTACCGTGGCGTCTGAAATCGGCACCTACAACTACGCACCAGAAAACGTGGTGGCGAAAGGTCGCGTGGGCCCGGGCCAGATGCTGGCCATCGATACTCAGGAAGGCAAACTGCTGAATACCGATGACATCGACAACGCGCTGAAAGCCGAACACCCCTACCGTCAGTGGCTGAAAGAACACGCCACCCGGATGGAAAGCCAGTTGTTGCTGGAAACCGTGAAAGACGCAGTGCCGCTGAGCGGTGATTTGCTGAATACGCATCAGAAACTGCAACTGATCACCAACGAAGAGCGGGATCAGGTACTGCGGCCGATGGGTGAAGAGGGCCAGGAAGCCACTGGCTCCATGGGTGACGATACGCCGATGGCAGTGTTGTCGCTGCGCGTGCGCCACATGGCCGACTACTTCCGTCAGCAGTTCGCGCAGGTGACTAACCCGCCGATCGACCCGCTGCGTGAAGCCATTGTGATGTCGCTGGAAACCTGCATCGGCGCCGAGAAGAACGTTTTTGAAACGGCTGCCGATCATGCCAACCGCATCATTCTGACCTCACCGGTATTGTCGCCGCTGAAATTTCAGGGTCTGAAAAATACCGGCCGTGACGACTACCGTCACCAGATTTTGTCCATGGCCTTTGATCCGGCCATTGGTTTGCAGCAGGCCATTATCAACCTCTGTGATGCCGCCGAACAGGCGATGCGTGATGGCGTGGTGATGGTGATTCTGTCCGACCGCGAGGTCAATGAAGACCAGCTGCTGATTCCGGCTGCGATGGCGACCGGTGCTGTGCATCAGCGCCTGGTGCAAACCGGCCTGCGTACCAACGGCAACATTCTGGTCGAAACCGGTGCTGCCCGCGACGCGCATCAGTTTGCTGTGTTAATCGGCTTTGGTGCCACCGCGGTGTTCCCGTGGCTGGCCTACGACGTACTGACCGACCTGCATCGCTCTGGTGAATTGCTGGGCGACCCGCTGAAATCACAGCAGAACTTCCGCAAGGCCATCACCAAAGGCCTGCTGAAAGTGATGTCGAAAATGGGTATCTCCACCGTTGCTTCTTACCGGGGTTCGCAGCTGTTTGAAGCCGTGGGTCTGAGTAAAGAAGTGGTGGATCTGTGCTTTAAAGGCGTGCCCAGCCGCATTGGCGGGGCGACTTTTGCCGACTTCCAGGCCGACCTGGAACTGGTGCGCAAAAACGCCTGGAAAAACCGCAAGAAACTCGACCAGGGCGGTCTGATCAAGTACGTCCATGGCGGTGAATACCACGCCTACAACCCGGATGTGATCAAAAACATTCAGGAAGCGGTGCAGTTTAATGATCAGCAGGCGTACAACCGCTACGCCGATCTGGTCAACAAGCGTCCGGTGGCGACCCTGCGCGACTTGCTGGCGCTGCGCAGTGACATTCAGCCAATTGATATCAGCGACGTGGAACCGGTGGAGAAGCTGTTCCCGCGTTTCGACACCGCGGCCATGTCACTGGGCGCCCTGTCGCCGGAAGCGCACGAAGCGCTGGCGCTGGCCATGAACGACCTGGGCGGTCGCTCTAACTCGGGTGAGGGGGGTGAAGACCCGGCCCGTTACGGCACCGACCGTAACTCCAAAATCAAACAGATCGCTTCCGGTCGTTTCGGCGTTACCCCCGCTTATCTGGCCAGTGCCGAAGTGCTGCAGATCAAAGTGGCCCAGGGCGCTAAGCCGGGCGAAGGTGGTCAGCTGCCGGGTGGCAAGGTAAACGATCTGATCGCTACCCTGCGCTATTCAGTACCCGGGGTCACCCTGATTTCACCGCCGCCGCACCATGACATCTACTCCATCGAAGATCTGGCGCAGCTGATTTTCGACCTGAAGCAGGTAAACCCGCAGGCGCTGGTATCGGTGAAACTGGTCTCCGAGCCGGGTGTGGGCACCATTGCCGCTGGTGTGGCGAAGGCCTACGCCGACCTGATCACCATTTCCGGTTACGACGGTGGTACTGCGGCTTCGCCGATCACGTCCATCAAGTACGCGGGCTCGCCGTGGGAGCTGGGCTTATCTGAAGCGCATCAGGCGCTGCGCGCCAACGATCTGCGCGGCAAAGTGCGGGTGCAGACCGACGGCGGTCTGAAAACCGGTCTGGACGTGGTGAAAGCCGCCATTCTGGGTGCGGAATCCTTCGGTTTCGGCACCCTGCCGATGGTGGCTGTGGGGTGTAAGTACCTGCGTATCTGCCACCTGAATAACTGCGCTACCGGCGTGGCCACTCAGCGTGATGACCTGCGCAAGGAACACTACATCGGTACCGCCGACATGGTGAAAAACATGTTCCATTTCATTGCCGAAGAAACCCGGCAGTGGATGGCGAAGCTGGGCGTACGCTCGCTGGAAGAGCTGGTGGGCCGTACCGACCTGCTGGAA
>JAEWQT010000134.1 GCA_023399105.1 Pseudomonadota bacterium
GGCGGCGTAACCGTCGTACTGCGCGGTCAGTCCCTGCTGCGCACGCGCGCTCAGCAGGTTCGCCACCAGCACCGGCACCTGGCTCTTAATCGCGGCGGCGGTTTTGCTGTTCGGCGTGGACGTGCAGTCACCCAGGCCAAACACATTGGTGTAACGGGCATGGCGCAACGTCTGCTGATTTACCTCCAGCCAGCCTTCAGCATTCGCCAGCACACTGTTGCGGATAAAGTCCGGCGCACTTTGCGGCGGCACTACATGCAGCAGATCGAACGCCACTTCCTCGCGCACGTTTTCACCGTCTTTATTGGTTTCAAACACGGCGATTTTTTCCTCGCCACGCACTTCCACCAGCGCCTGGGTGAAGCGCGCATCGGCCTCATAAGACGCCATAATCTGATTCAGCGCTTTGGCATAAAACGGCACCCCGAATACCGCCGGCGCGCCACTGCGGAACTGCAGGCTGTTGACCGGAATACCCTGCTGACGCCAGTAATCGGCGGATAAATACAGCGCCTTCTGCGGCGCACCCGGGCATTTCACCGCGCCGGCCGGCTGCGTGAAAATGGCGGTACCGCCCTTAAACTGCTGCACCAGCTCCCAGGTGTAGGGCGCCAGATCGTAGCGGTAATTGCTGGTCACACCATTTTTTCCCAGCGTTTCCGGCAGGCCTTTAATGGCTGCCCAATTAATCTGAATACCGGCCGCTACCACCAGCTGGTCGTAACCGATGACATCACCATTACCCAGCAGTAACTGGTTATCGTCGGCGCGTACCTCAGCCACCGCCTGCGCAATGTGCACCACACCGGCCGGCAACACCGAACTGAACGGCCGCTGCGTCGCTTCGGCTTTATACGTACCGCCGCCCACCAGCGTCCAGGCCGGCTGGTAATAATGAAACTGCGCCGGCTCAACAATGGCCACATCCAGCTCTGGCTGCGTGCGGCGCAATTTGGCCGCCACACTGATACCTGCTGTGCCACCACCGACAATCACTACACTGTGCTTCTGAACTGACATAACCCACCCCACGCACGAATAAAAAAAGCAGCCTTTATGCTGCGAACAAAGAAGATTCTAGGAAAAGGCAGACCGAACAAAAAGGAATATAAAAGAATATCTATATTCTAATTATTGATATATCAAGGATGGTTTTTCACCAATGGCAGCAACCGTGCCGGGTTTGTCATTGGCAGTGATTTTGTCGGGAAGGTTTAGCGGATGCAGCGACGAGCATCCTTCAGGAGCAGCAGCAATTGCTGTTCGCGCAGCGGTGACGCAATAAACCCAAACCGGGTATAAAACCTCGCCGCTTCTGCATCAATGGGGTGAGTCAGCATGGCACGGATACCGGCCTGTTCGGCAATCAGCATCGTGCGGCGAATCGCGTCTTGCAGCAGGCCAAGGCCAATACCTCGTCCCTGATCGTGAATGGATACAGCAAGCCTCGCCAGGATCACCACTGGTAAAGGATATTGCCCCATCCCCTTGCGGATGCGTTCCGGCGCTTCCAGCGTGTCGATCTGGCCCACGGTCAGACTGAAGTAGCCTGCCACCCGGCCATCGTCCTCGGCAACGACAAAGGTCTTGGCTGAGCCACTGCCCTGCGCCTGACGGGCGTGGCGCAACAGCCAGTCGTTCAGTGCCGGCTTACCGCAATCAAAACCCTCCAGCCGATGCTGCGCGGCCAAAGACTCCGGTGCGCGCAACCTCACTTCGCGTCCCAGGGCGCCTTGCGGGCAAACAGGTCACGCAACCCCTCGTTGGTCTGTTCGGGGCGATCCAGCAGATCCATCAGGGCTTGGTACTGGCTGCCTGAGACCATAAACAAGCGCTGATCCAGCAGGGTCTGCTCGGCTGCAAGGCAAGCGCTGTCAAGAATGAAGTCTGTCAGCGACTTGTGTGCCACCTCGGCGGCACGACGTAACACCACCTCTTGTTCGGGGGTGGCGCGCAGTCCGAGTCGGGCAGAGCGGGCGGAAGGCGACGATGCAACGGCAGTCATGACAGCACCTCTTTTGTTAGATCAACTGCCGCAATGTTAGTACAAGTGACGCACATCGTCTAGTTGAGTGATGGTAGTTTCCGCCATGCCATACACCATCTGGATCACCGCCATCGCCGCCCTGCTTCTTGGCGGCCTTATTTACCGCCGGATACGCCGTAAACAGCTCACCCATATCGACAGGACAATAATCGACCCCATTCTTGATGAGCGGGATGCTCCATCCGCTGATTCTGATGATGGCAACAACGCCGAGTGGCGGAAAAACTTCACCTGCATCCGCTATAGCGACGGCAGCACTCGAGCCGGGTTTGTCGTTGACGGTGAGTTTGTCGGGGTTTCCAAACAGCCCAAAACCTGAGCGCAGAAGCATGGTTGTAACAGGCTATTTGCCCCCCATTAACGGCAAATAGACTGAATCCGCTAATTCAGTGAACCACTCCCCGGCAATCGGAGCCGCATGAGTCGTACCAGATTGGTCATAACCCCGTGTAATCAGACAGCCCAGCCATATACGGACTGGAACGCTCTGGTTAGGCGGGGTTTCTTGTTTAAGGCTTCACAGCATCACGTATTACCCATCTTTCGCCCGCGAAAGATCATGGCTTAAAGAACAGTTTTGTTTCACCCTTGCTTAAAACCTGCGGATAGGGGAGAGCAGTATTGTTCTCATCGCCAATGGTTACAGACTTGGCCGGAAGATAAAGGTAAAGCGTTTCCGGCATCTTGGAGCTGATGCGCTCGTACAGCAGGTGTTCAGGGAGTCTTGCATCACCCGCCTTTTTGTCTACTCCGGTTCTGCCATTGCTCACGATAAGACGGCTGTAGTTGTACCGTTCATCGGCGGGGAAGCTATAGGATTTTTCACCCAGACCGTGTTTCCCAACCAGAAAATCCGGTGTTAGCGATACAGAAGGAACCCGCAATGCGAATATGACAGAGCAAAGTTTTTCCATTATCTCCTTGCCCTTGATCTCCTTCCGCATAAAAGCCTCAGAAACCACAGAATAAGGCATACAACCCCATTCTTCCTTCTCAACAGAAATACCCAGTATTCTACGTTCAAGATTGAAGTAACTTACCTTCGGCTTACCCCCCAATTCCTCAATCGAAGCGATGATTGCGTCCCTGATTTCGTGCATGATTTTGCTTTGCACTTCCTCGGGAGTGCCCTCTAACGGCATCCAGCCGAACATACTCTCACGCGCACCATGATCCTTTGGATCAAGCAGGACGCTTGCCAATCCGAAACCAAAGCCCTGCGCCATGCTCATGCCTCCCATTGGGATCGCCGTGCTGGTGGCGAGATATGATGCGTTGTACACACCAGAGCTGGTCGGGTCGAAGTTATCCGGCATAGGACTGTCTTTAATGCCTGAGTGCATCTGTGCTGCGCGAGTCAGGTTGTGGGCCTCGCTATAGTTGTCGCTGTACTTGTAAGGCTTTGCTGAACAGCCAGCCAACCCAGCAAGCGCCGTCACGATCAGCGCAGAAAAAACACGGTTCATCGTTCACTCCTTTTAATCTAGGTTTTGTATTTGATCTTACCCGAACTTCCTGAGAGTCAATGTCAGATTGTAATTTTCCGGGGTGAGAGAGGGAACTACAACGACAAGAGAGCCGGTGTCCGTAAGGAGTTGATTGTAGTTTTCCGGGGGATTACCAGCCAAAATCAGCGCCGCCAGAACTCAACGCCAACCCGACGGATATGATCTACCAGCGCGGGGTTATCAATATCCTGAAAAGCAGATAAATCGACCTGATACGGCAGCAATAAATCGTCAATTTCCAGCAGCAGGCGGTTGATATCCTGCAGGTGTAAATCACCTTCCAGAGTCAGGTCGATATCCGATCCGGGGCGGTAATTTCCCATGGCACGAGAGCCATACAGCACGGCCCGCTGCACACTGGGATGCACCGCCAAAGCAGCGCGTAGCAAAGCAATTCCCGCTATGTCACCCCCAGCTCAAAAGCCTTACGGGTGACATAGCGGGAGCAGAGTTTTACTCCGCCCCGGCGGCGCGAAGCACAGCGGCGTAAGGTTCGCCTTTAGCGTGGCTGGCGATGGTTTGCAGAATGGTTACGCCGTCGGCGTTTTTGGCGTTCAGGTTGTGGCCTTCTGCTGCGAACAGGCTGATGTAGTCGGCGAATACTTCCGGCAGCATGTGGCGAT
>JAEWQT010000142.1 GCA_023399105.1 Pseudomonadota bacterium
CACCACCACCATGGATGGCGTCATAATGCCGCGGTAGAGTTTGCGCTCCATAATTTTAAAGCGCTCGCGTGACACCTGATCTTCGGCACTGGCGTGGTACACAAACAGGCGCGGCAGATAAAAAATGGCCGCAAACCAGGTGACCACAGCAATGATGTGAAAAGCTTTGACGTACAGAAAGGTCATCAGCGGCCCCGGGGTTGGTATTGATAAAAGTGGTCGATGTGCGTGCGCGATACCAGCCCGGCGCAGCGGGTCAGGTCGTCGTCACGGTAAACGGCCAGCCATTGTAGGTCATGCTGCTGCATCAGGTCTAAGGCATCCTGCAGGTTGGCTTTCAGGGAAATACGCGCCACGGGTTCCCGTTCGGCGGGAATTTCCAGCAGATTAATGCGTTCACTTCGCGGCTCTTCGCTTTGCTGTTGCAGGGCTTCTGCCAGTGCGGAAGGCGGGAGAATCAGATTTTCCTGTTCCAGTAATAACCAGTCCGGTTCCCGTTGCAGCATAAAGCCGGCTGCTTCGGTGGTGATGTCCACGGGGGTGCTGACAAAGGATTGCTGCATCACTTCTGCCACCCAGGTATTGCGCAGCATCTGCTGCACCGGTTGTGGCAGCTGGTAATTGTGGCCACCCCCCAGTTGCGCCTCAAACACCGACGGCAGACGGAAGCCTTCACTCACCACCAGACCGGCAACCACGATCACCAGCATGCCCGGCATAATAATGTTGGGGTTGGCGGTGAGTTCCAGCAGCGCCACCAGAGCCGCCAGCGGTGCGCGCAGGGTGGCGCCCATTAACGCACCCATGCCGAGCATGGCGTAAAAGCCGATAGATAACGGCAGGCTGCTGAACAGATTGGCCAGCAACTGGCCGAATAAGCCGCCCAGCGCCGCGCCAATAAATAAGGTGGGGCCGATCAGGCCGACCGGGAAACCGACGGCCGCTGCCCAGGCACCGAGAAATAATTTCGCCAGTAATAAGCCGGCCAGCATGCCGATAACGACTTTGCCAGCCAGCGCATCGTTAACCGTGTCGTAACCAATACCCAAAACTTCGGGCAAATACAGGCTGAGCAGTATCGTGGTCAGAGTTAAACCACCCCATTTAACCGGTAACGGTAGCGTATTCAGCCGTTGCAGCTGTTTCATCAGCCGGATAAAGCCGGCCGCCACGACACCCGCCAATAAGCCCAGTAGCAGAATAAAAGGTACTTCCAGCAGTGAATGCATATCCAGCGCCGGTACATCAAAGGCCGTAGCACTGCCGAACACCGCACGGCTGACAATGGCGCCGGCGACCGAGGCCAGAATAATGGGAATAAAGCCACGGATGCTGTATTCCAGCAGCACCACTTCCATGGCAAAAATCACCCCGGCCATGGGCGTATTAAAAGAAGCCGAAATGGCACTGGCGACCCCGGCTCCGGCCAGAATGCGCAGGCGGTGATGGGCCAGCCCGGCGGCCTGGCCCAGCTGACTGGCGGTACCGGCGCCAAGATGAATGGCCGGCCCTTCACGACCGCCGCTGTGACCACTGACAATGGCAATGACGGCGGCAATCCACTGCAGCAGCATATTGCTGCGTGGCATATAGCCCTGATGCAGTTCCATACGTTGCAACACATGGGTAACGCCTACGCTGCGTTGCGCCGCAGGCAGGCGTTGGAAGATAACGATCAGCAGCACGCCGCCACTCAGCAATAATGCAATGCGCGTCCATTGGCTCAGCTGTTCGAGATGTTCAGGGTTATCCAGCCCAAAGCTGACCATTAATGGCCATTCGATCGCCAGCCGGAACAGGGTAATCACCAGAGCACTGGCCAGCCCGGCTAATAATGCCAGCAACGCCAGGCCAATCTGGTTGTCTGACAGGGCGATCAGGTTTTGCCAGTGCTGTTGCAGCTTCACGGGTGATTTTTTCCTTAGCGGGTGCAAAACGGATTGCTATGGTGTCATCGGAGTGCGCGAATCAGTATTATACCCATCTGAATTTTTTTAACCGCTGCGGCGGCCAGACATCAGTGAGGAACAGGGCGTGATTAAAGTCGGTATCGTTGGTGGCACCGGATATACTGGGGTCGAATTGCTCAGAATTCTGGTCAATCATCCGGACGTGGAGTTGAAAGTGATCACCTCGCG
The DNA here is from genome assembly GCA_023399105.1 of Pseudomonadota bacterium. Taxonomy (GTDB): domain Bacteria; phylum Pseudomonadota; class Gammaproteobacteria; order Pseudomonadales; family Oceanobacteraceae; genus Venatoribacter. Next base: position 2,139 of record JAEWQT010000142.1, read on the forward strand.
CAGCGAAGAAGGCGTGCGCGTTGCCGATATGTTCCCTAATTTACGCGGCCATACCGACCTGCAATTCAGCGTGCCGGATGTGCAGAAACTGGGCGAATGCGATGTGGTGTTCTTTGCTACTCCGCACGGTGTTGCCCATGCCATGGCGGAAGAAATTCTGAATACCGGCGCCCGGGTTATCGATTTATCGGCCGACTTCCGCTTACAGGACGCCGATGAATGGGCGCAGTGGTACGGTCAGCCGCACGGCGCTCCGGGTATTCTGCCGCAGGCCGTGTATGGTTTGCCGGAAGTGAACCGTGAACAGATCAAAAATGCCCGCCTGATTGCGGTGCCGGGTTGCTACCCGACCTCGGTGCAGCTGGGCTTGCTGCCGCTGCTGGAAAACAATCTGCTCGGCGAGCAGATGCTGATTGCCGACTGTAAATCCGGTGTGTCCGGTGCCGGTCGTGGTGCCAGTGTCGGTTCGCTGCTGTGTGAAGCCAGCGAATCGATGATGGCGTATGCGGTAAAAGGCCACCGGCATTTACCGGAAATCCGTCAGGGGTTGAAGCGCGCCGCCGGTACAGAGGTGCAGCTGACCTTTGTGCCGCATTTAACGCCGATGATCCGGGGCATTCACTCGACCTTGTACGCCAGCGCTCCGGGCCTGACCCAGGAAAAACTGCAGGCATTGTA
>JAEWQT010000304.1 GCA_023399105.1 Pseudomonadota bacterium
TGGGGGCGTTTGCCAACCAGTCGCTGGTGAACTTTCACCGTGCTGATGGTGCGGGTTATGACCTGCTGGCCGACGCGGTGCTGAAGCTGAATGACAGCAATCCGCAGATTGCGGCGCGACTGTTAACGCCTTTAACCCGCTGGCAGCGTCTGGTGCCGGCTGCCGGACAAGCCATGCAAGCCCGTTTACAGCGGATTATGGCCCACGACAGTCTGTCGAAAGATGTGTACGAGGTGGTCAGCAAGAGTTTGATTTGAGCATCGCAGTAAGTTTCTTTATTCTTGCTGCGGGAAGATTGCCGCACACTGCGGTAAAACAGAGGTCGCATAATGAAAAAAAATAATTGGATAGCGGCTGGTGCATTAGCGTTAGCATTTTTAGTGCCGTCAGCGTTGGCGGCAGTGTCTGTACAGGAAGCGGATAAGCTGAAATCCACTCTGACGCCACTGGGTGGTGAGCGGGCGGGTAACGGCAGCGATATTCCGCCCTGGCGTGGTGGCCTGAGCCTGCCACCGGTGGGTTACAGCAAAGCGGGGCAGCCCCACATTGACCCGTTCAGCAACGATAAGCCTCTCTTCGTTATTACTGCCGCCAATATGGCGCAGTACTCAGAGTATCTGACCGAAGGACAAAAAGGGTTATTCCGTACCTATCCGTCTACCTTTGCGATGCCGGTTTATCCGACCCGGCGCACCGCAGCAGCGCCAGACTGGGTGTATGAAAATACCTACAAAAATGCCATTCGGGCCGAGTTGACCAAAGACGGTAACGGTATTCAATACGCTTACGGCGGTATTCCGTTCCCGATTGCCAAAAACGGCCTGGAAGCCATCTGGAACCACATTGCCCGCTGGCGTGGCGTGTATCTGGTACGCCGCGCGGCCGAGATTGCGGTACAGACCGACGGCAGTTTCTCACCGGTACTGGTGCAGCAGGAAATTGAGTTCAACTACTACCGTCAGGATAAAAGTATCGAGGATCTGAACAATATTCTGTTCTATTACCTCTCATACACCCGCGCGCCGGCACGTCTGGCCGGTGGAGCGGTGCTGGTGCATGAACCCCTGAATCAGGTGCAGCAGCCACGTCAGGCCTGGGGTTATAACGCTGGTCAGCGCCGTGTCCGGCTGGCACCAAACCTGGCTTACGATACGCCCATTGCCGCCGCTGATGGCCTGCGCTATGCCGACGATACCGATATCTTCAACGGCGCACCGGATCGCTATAACTGGAAGCTTTTGGGTAAAAAAGAAATTTTTATTCCCTACAACAATTACCAGCTCAGTTCTGACAAGGTTAAGTACAAAGATCTGATTAAGCCCGGCCATCTGAATCCGGAATATACCCGCTATGAAAAACACCGGGTGTGGGTGGTGGAAGCGACCTTAAAAGACGGTGTGCGCCATGCTTACGGTAAACGGGTGTTTTACCTGGATGAAGATACCTGGAGCATTGCCGTGGCCGATCTGTACGACCAGACCGGCGAATTATGGCGGGTCAGCATGGCCTACATCAAAACCTACTACGAGCTGCCGTCTACCTGGAGTACGATGGAGGCCTACCACGATCTGCAATCCAAACGTTATTACGTGCAGGGCATGGATAACGAGGAAGGCAGCACCATTGATTACAGTCAGGAGCCACCGGGCGAGCGTTACTTTACTCCGGCCGAATTACGCCGGCGCGGTAAACGCTGAGTCCAGCCGGAAACGGACCCGTTATGCTGGTCCGTTTTTTTGTGGGTTGCCGCGCAGCAGACAGCGGTCCCGCTGTGCTAATCTCTATTACACATTGTAACAATAGGACGTTAGTCAATGGTTAACCGCTCGGCTAGACTGCCGGCTTCCGCAATTACTATAACAACGGAGCTCAATATGTTTTCTGATTTGGTTCAGTCTCTCGCCTGTGCCTGTAAAAGGCTGGCGACCGCAGGCTTTACCCGAATTGGCGGACTGTTTGCCTTACTGGCGCTGTCCACCTCCGCCCAGGCCAACTGGCAGGACCCACTGAACACTCCGGCTTTCGAGACCCAGCGTGCTCATCAGACGCTGATGCTGGACGTTGTGCGCGCTGATCGCCGTCTGATTGCCGCCGGTTCGCATGGCCATATTGTGCTGTCGGATGACGATGGTCATACCTGGAAACAAGCCCGGGTGCCGGTATCGGTAACCCTGACGTCTTTGCATTTCCCTTCCGGCCAGATCGGCTGGGCTGCCGGTCATGATGGCGTCATTCTGCGTACCGATGATGGTGGCCAGAGCTGGACCAAACAGTTTGATGGTTTTATTGCCAATAAGGCCATTGTGGCGGCTGCAGAAAAAATGCAGCAGGCCGCCGAACAGGCACTGGCGGCTGCTGAAGCCAGTGGTGATGAGGTGGCCATTGAAGAAGCGGCCATGGCATTGGAAAACGCCGAATTTGCCGTCAGCGATGCCAGCTACGATATGAACAGTGGTTCCACCAAGCCCTTTCTGGATGTGTGGTTCTACGATGCCCGCCGCGGTTTTGCCGTTGGTGCTTACGGCATGCTGTTTGAAACCCGTGATGGCGGTGAAAACTGGGTAGATGCTTCGTCCCGTTTACCCAACCCTGATCGTCTGCACCTGAATGCCATCACGTCCGTGGGTGGTCGCTCACTGATGATCGTCGGTGAAATGGGCCTGATTATGCGTTCCGACGATCTGGGTGAAAACTGGACCGTGCTGGATTCCCCTTACGGCGGTTCTTTATTTGGTCTGGTTGCTGACCGTGATCAGCAGCTGTTGTTTGGTCTGCGTGGTCACGTATTCCGTTCTACCGATGGTGGCATCAGCTGGATGGAAATGAACACCGGCAGTGAACAAACCTTGCTGTCCGGCGCCATCAGCAGCCGCCGCACTCTGCTGGTGGGTAACGCCGGTTCAGTGGTGATGTTTGACGCCCAGATGCAACAGCCCCGGGCGCTTATTATCGAAGGCCGTAAAGCCTACGCTGCCGTTGCCGAAGCCTCTGATGGCAACTTCGTACTGGTGGGTGAGGCCGGCGTTATGCGTCTGAATGCTGCAGGTGAATTGATTGATCAGGCCATCAGTATGGCCGCCGGGGATTTCTGAACATGTCTGAACAAAAACATCATTATTCTACCGTTCCGGAACACTACATTCTGTCGATGGAGACCGAGCCGTTCCTGGAGCGTGTGCTGTTTAACAACCGCCTGCTGGTTTTGCTGATTCTGGCGGTGCTGACGGCACTGTTTGCGTTTGGTTTAACCAAAACCAAACTGGATTCCAGCATCGAAAAATACATTCCGCTGCAGCATGAATATATCCAGAATTATCTGGTGCATGCCGATGATATGAAAAGCGGTGTGGCCAACGTCAAAATTGCCGTTGAAGCCAAACAGGGTGATATTTTTACCCGCGAATACATGGAAACCCTGAGCAAAATTAACGATGAGGTGTTCTTCGTTAAAGGGGTTGACCGCTCGGCCATGCAATCTTTGTGGACGCCGAATACCCGCTGGACCGAAGTGACCGAAGAAGGTTTTCAGGGTGGCCCGGTCGTGCCCAGCACCTACGATGGCAGCGCCGAAAGCCTGGAGCAGGTACGGCAGAATATTCTGAAGTCTGGTGAGGTCGGCCGTCTGGTCGCCAACGATTTCCGTTCTTCCATTATTGACGTACCGCTGACCGAATTTGATCCGGAACCCGGTGAGCGTCTGAGCTATCAGAAATTCTCGGCCGATCTGGAAAATAAAATCCGTGCCGAATTTGGCGGTGAAGGCAGCCCTTATCAGATTTACATCACCGGTACGCCGAAAAAGCTTGGTGACCTGCTGGATGGGGCGGTCTCTATTGCTTATTTCTTCCTTGCCGCCATCCTGATGACCGCTTTCCTGCTGTATCTGTATTCCCGTTGTCCGCGCGGTACGTTAATTCCCATTATCGCTTCATTGATTGCGGTGGTTTGGCAGCTGGGTTTGCTGGGGTTACTGGGTTACACCATTGACCTGTATTCGGTACTGGTGCCGTTTCTGGTGTTTGCTATCGGTATTTCCCATGGCGTACAGATTATTAACGGTATTGCCATTGAAGCGGGTAAAGGTGCCAACAATCTACAGGCTGCCCGTCATGCATTCCGTGGTCTCTATGTGCCGGGTATGCTGGCGCTGCTGAGCGACGGCATGGGGTTTCTGACCCTGCTGTTTATTGATATTGGCGTCATTCAGGAACTGGCCATCGCCGCCAGTATTGGTGTGGCGGTCATCATCGTTACCAACCTGATTCTGCTGCCCATTGTGATGTCTTATGTTGGTATCAGCCAGACGGGTGTGGCGCACGCCAAGAAAGCCGAAGCCTCTGAGCCGAAACTGTGGAAAGCACTGTCTTATTTTGCTAACCCGAAAGTCGCACCGTTGCCGATCATTGTTGCCATTGCTATGGCCATTGCCGGTTATTACATGAGCCGTGATCTGCAGATTGGCGACCTGGATAAAGGTGCGCCGGAACTGCGTGCAGACTCCCGCTATAACCTGGATAACGACTTTATGGTATCCAACTATTCCACCAGCTCGGATGTGCTGGTGGTGATGGTGGAAACCGGTAAGGAGCAGTGCAACAGCTTTAAAGTGATGGACGTGGTTGATCGCTTTATGTGGTATATGCAAAACGTTGATGGCGTGCAGTCGGCGGTATCGCTGGTGACGGTTTCCAAGCTGGTAACCAAAGCCATGAACGAAGGCAATATCAAATGGTCGGCGCTGTCGCGTAACCAGACCATTCTGAACACCTCCATTCAGCGCGCCCCCGGCTCTCTGCTGAATCCAGATTGCTCGATGGCGCCGGTGATTATTTATCTGAATGACCATAAAGCTCAGACCCTGACCACCGCCGTTAACGCGGTTGAAGCCTTCAAGAAAGAGTTTGATGACCAGGTCGATGAAAAATATTTCAGCTATAACCTGGCCGAAACCGAAGCGGCCATTGCCGCCGGTGAAATCAGCTCGGTGCCGGTACGTTTCCAGCTGGCCTCCGGTAATGCCGGTATCGAAGCCGCGACCAATCAGGTAATCGAAAGTGCTCAGGGCACCATGCTGATTTTCGTCTACGTGGTGGTGTTTACGCTGTGCTTTATGACCTTCCGTTCCTTCACCGCCGTGGCCTGTATTATTCTGCCGCTGGTGCTGACGTCCATTCTTAGTGAGGCGTTAATGACCATGCTGGGCATCGGGGTGAAAGTGGCCACGCTGCCGGTAATTGCACTGGGGGTGGGTATTGGTGTGGACTACGGCATCTATATTTACAGCCGTCTGGAAGTGCTGTTGATTCAGGGTAAATCGATGCAGGACGCCTTCCTGGCGACGCTGAAATCCACCGGTAAAGCGGTGAGTTTCACCGGTGTTACCCTGGCCATTGGTGTGGCGACCTGGATTTTCTCACCCATCAAGTTCCAGGCCGATATGGGTATTCTGCTGACCTTTATGTTCCTGCTGAACATGCTGGGTGCGCTGATTCTGCTGCCGGCTCTGGCGCATTATCTGCTGCGTCCGGAACGCATTATTGCCCGTCATAAGGCCCGCTATGGCGATATCCCGCCGGCTGGCTGAGGCTGACGCAGTGCAGTAATAAAAACGGTGGCCTGGCCACCGTTTTTTTTGTGAATAAGTCACGGCATACTGCCGGGCGTATTTACCGAATAAGGGAGTGTGCATGAAAAGTCCGTTGGGCTTACAGGCCGAATTGCCGGTAACCGATCTGGCCCGGGAAGCGGTACAGCTGCTGTGGTACAAGCGCACGCAGGTTGTGCGTATGTTTATGCCGGTTATTGCGTTGCTGGCCCTGATCGATTGGTTGGGTGGGTTGTATCTGGATAACCAGCGACCGTTGTTGCAGGGTATTTTATTGCTGGCCTCGGTCGGCCTCAGTGTGTTGTTTGCCACCGCCTGTCATGGTTTTACGCTGCTGCCCGCAGAACAGCAACAGGCCCGGGTGCTGCATGGCTGGGGCCGGCTGGAGTTCCGTTACTTTATCCGTGCTATGCAGATAGGTCTGATCGCCGGGGTGGTGTTCGGAGTGGCAATGTTCGGCCTTATGCTGGTGTTGGGCGGGCAGGGCGACAGCGCCATTGCGGCGGCCATGCTGGCGCTGCTGCCGGCCGTGTATCTGTGGGGACGTTTGTCGGTGACCCTGCCCGAGCTGGCCATTGGTCGGCGTACCTCGCTGAAGCGCGCCTGGGCCATGAGCCGGGGTAACGGCAGCCGGCTGGTGCTGGTAGTGATTGTGCTGCCTCTGCTGCTGACTGCGCCTTTTCTGCTGCTGTATTGGTTTGACCATCTGCTGCTGAATTATCTGGCAGCGCTGGGCGTGTATCTGACCACGCTGATTTCCCTGGTGATGTTATCGCTGGCGTACCGTTTTCTGCTGGATTTTTTTGAGCCGGCCGCTGTGGCAGCGCCAGAGTCAGAGCCAGCGCCCGTCGTGACCACCGACCACCATTTCGACGCCTGATCATGCGGCTGGGAGATATTTCCGTCGCCTACGCCGAACTGATGGCGCGGGCTGTGCGTGAGCAGGGCGGGCAGCCGGATGAGTTGCTGGCCCAATATCAGCTCGACCAGGTGCGGCTGGCGTCGCCGCAGGCCCGTATCAGTATTCCGCGCTTTATGCGTCTGGGGCACGATCTGATTCAGGCCACCGGCATGCCCTGGCTGGGGCTGATGATGGGGCGTCTGACCAGTGCGCCGGTGATGGGGCTGGCGGGCCTGCTGGCGCAAAGTGCGCCGGATCTGCGCAGTGCCTGCCGGGCACTGACGGACTACGAACTGCTGACCAGTTTCAATGCCCGCGGCCGTTCTTCGTTTCATACGATCAAGGGGCAGGGCGTTCTGCAGTTTTACTCCATCAGTCCCTATAACGCCTATAACCTGTTTGTGGTGGATTCAGTACTGGCCGGCTGGGCGCAGTTTTTACAGCAGTTGTGCGGGCGCCGGGATATTTTGCTGCGGGTGGAGGTGGAGTTTGTTCCGCCGGCCTACAGTGATCGCTATGCCGATTATTTTCCCTGTGAGGTGCAGTTTGGCGCGGCGCGCAATGCGTTGGTGCTGAAGGCTGGTGCACTGACGTTGCCGGTGCTTGGTCGTTGTGCATCCACTTATGCTGCCTTGCAGACGCTGGCGGCGCGTGAACTGGAACGGGTACGGCTGGGATTAAGCTATCGTGAGCTGACCGAGCGTGCCATTGGCCCGTTGCTGAATGGTCAGACCCCCACCCTGGAGCAGGTGGCCCAGCGGTTGAACAGTGCGCCCTGGACGGTGCGCAGACGCTTACAGGATGAAGGATTCAGTTTTCAGCAGGTGCTGAATGAAACCCGCCGTGATCTGGCGGTGAGCTATGTGCGCGATACGGCACTGACGTTGGGGGAAATTGCGTATTTGCTGGGGTTTGGCTCGGCAGCGGCTTTCCAGCGCGCCTTTAAGCGCTGGACCGGCGAGGCGCCGGGCCGCTTCCGCGAGCACAGGGGGAAGAATTACATTTCTACGGCGTCGTCGACGTCGTCTTCGTAATCTTCAAAACCGCTGGTCAGCAGCTCATCGATATAATCAGACATAGTGTTCTCCTTGTCTGTGGAATAAACAGCATCCTGTAAGCATCAGCAATCCATGTGCCAGAAATCAGGATTCTGGTTTTAGTGCAACATACGATCTTAAAGTTCCGTGCCTGATAACAAGTAGTTATCGCCAGGCCAATGCAAAATAACCTGGGCATATGAACGGAAGATGACAAAGGTGCAGTAAAACTGAATCGGGGAAGTCGTTCCGGAGGGGATGGTGCAGGCGTAAATGGCGGACTGGACGGGGCTCGAACCCGCGACCCCCGGCGTGACAGGCCGGTATTCTAACCAACTGAACTACCAGTCCGCATAAAGTCACTGACACACAGAGTGTGTTGGTGGGTGTTGACGGGATCGAACCGCCGACCCTCTGCTTGTAAGGCAGATGCTCTCCCAGCTGAGCTAAACACCCATATTTTTTCGTGCTTTATAGTTTGTTGCATTACTGCGTTGTTCCTCGCTCGGCTCTGCGGCTACCATCAGGTATGCCTTGAGTCCTAGCTGCGGTACGCCTTGTACTGCACCAAACTATCAACCACCGCAACGCAGAGTTAACGATGATATAAATGGCGGACTGGACGGGGCTCGAACCCGCGACCCCCGGCGTGACAGGCCGGTATTCTAACCAACTGAACTACCAGTCCGCATACGTCACTTGTTTTGAGTTTGGTGGGTGTTGACGGGATCGAACCGCCGACCCTCTGCTTGTAAGGCAGATGCTCTCCCAGCTGAGCTAAACACCCCTTGCTCAAAACAGGTGGGCATTCTACTTACGCCGCTTTGGATGTCAAACCCTATTTTTATTTTTTTGATTTTTTTCAGTCACTTGCAGCCGCTTGCCGTTATTGCAGAGGGCCGGACAGAACCCGGCCCGGTGGTTCTGTCCGGCCGCTGGCAGGGTTCAGGTAATCTGCTCCGGTGAGGGCAGGATACGGCGGCCGGCGACCAGGTGCCGGCGTTCCCCCAGCACCAGCAGGCAGGGGGTCAGAATCAGCGTAAGAACCGTGGCAAAGGTCAGGCCGCCGGCAATGGCGGTGGACAGCTGGGTCCACCATTGCGATGACGGTGCGCCGATACTGAACGACTG
>JAEWQT010000016.1 GCA_023399105.1 Pseudomonadota bacterium
TAGCCCAGCGAGAACGACAAGCGCTGGCGGTACGAAATGGGGTAACCGAAGGTAACGTTACCACCGGCAATGTTGGTCTGATAATCACTGACGGTATTCAGCTCGGCAAAGTCGGTTTTGCGGTAAAACAGGTTAAAGCCGCGGCTGACGCCATCGATGGTGTAATAAGGATCGAGGAAAGAGAAATTATACGACTGGGTGTAATCGTTTTTCTGCACCCCCAGCGACATACGGTTACCGGTACCAAAAAGGTTATTCTGGCTGATGCTGGTACCCAGAATCATGCCACTGCCGGCGGCGTAACCAATGTTGAAATTCAGGCTGCCGCTCAGCTGTTCTTCCACGTGGTAATTCACATCAATCAGGTCATCCGTCCCGGGTACGGCCGGCGTATCGACGTTGACGGTTTTGAAGAAACCGAGCTGATCCAGCCGGCTTTTGCCGGCATCGATTTTATCCGTCGAGGCCCAGCCGCCTTCCATCTGCAGCATCTCCCGGCGCAGCACTTCATCCATGGTGCTTTCGTTGCCGGTAAAATTAATGCTGCGCACATAGGTACGCTTACCGGGCTCGACAAAGAACGTCAGCTCAACCGTGCGGTCTTCATCGTTGATTTTCGGCACCCCGTCCACTTTGGCAAAGGTATAACCTTCGTTACCCAGACGCTTGGTCATCAGTTCACTGCTGTAGGTAACCATCTGACGGGAAAAGGTATCGTCTTCTTTAACCAGCACCAGCGGCCGCAGAGCGCTTTCTTCCAGCACCAGGTTACCGGCCAGACGAATATCTTTAACGCTGTAAATATCGCCTTCGGTCACGTTAATGGTGATATAGACACCCTCTTTATCGGGCGACAGTGATACCTGGGTGGATTCAATATTGAAGCGGATATAACCGCGATCCAGATACCAGGAGCGCAGGGTTTCCAGATCGGCGGATAATTTTTCGCGGCTGTATTTGTTATCACTGGCGTACCAGGACCAGAAGCTGCTGGTTTGCAACTGAAACTGCTTCAGCAGTTCTTCGTTACTGAACGCTTCGTTACCGATAATATTGATGTGTTCAATACTGGCAACGCTGCCCTCTTCTACCTGAATATCCAGCGCCACACGGTTACGCGGCAGGCGCTCCACTGCGGTGGTGATGCGCGCATCGTAGCGGCCCTGTGACACATATTGGCGTTCCAGTTCCAGCGAAATGCGCTCCAGGGTGGAACGCTTGAATACCAGCCCTTCCGCCAGCCCGGATTGCTTTAAGCCGTCCAGCAGCATGTCGGTCTGAATGGCTTTGTTGCCGGAAATTTCAATGCCGGTAATAGTGGGCAATTCCACCACCTGCACCACCAGCACATCACCGTCGCGCAACAAGCGGATATCATCAAACAGTCCGGAGCGGAACAGCCGGCGGGAAGCACTGGCCAGGCGTTCATCATCCACCCGTTCGCCGGTACTGACCGGAAAGGCTTCAAACACCGTACCGGCCGAGACACGCTGCAACCCTTCCAGGCGGATGTCCGCCACGACAAAAGACTCAGCCTGCACAACGGCAGACAAACCACTCAGGACCAGCGCCAACAGCCAGAAACGCATCAGATTCAGTATCCAGTCATCCGGCCTTAAAGCCGGCCAATATCGTTATAAAAAGCCACCAGCATCAGGCTCAGCAGCAAGAACATCCCGACCTGCACAGCAATCATCTGTACGCGCTCGGGCAAGGGTTTACCGCGGACAATTTCTGCCGCACAAAACAGGATATGGCCGCCGTCCAGCACCGGGACCGGCAGCAAATTCAGCACTGCTAACGAGACACTGAGCAGCGCCAGAAAGCCCACAAAAGCCTCAATGCCACCGGCGGCCGAAGCGCCGGCTACTTTAGCAATGGTAATAGGGCCGCTCAAGTTCTTTACCGATACATCGCCCAACAGCATTTTCCACAGCGAATCGAGGGTAAAGACCGTCAGCTCCACCGTTTTCTGCCAGCCGCGCTGCAACCCTTCCAGCACCCCGCTGTGGCTGGTACGCACCCAGCCGGCCGGGTATTCGGGTACTGCCACCTGCGCGCCGATAAAACCACTGTGGTTGCCCTGCTCATCGGTACGGCTACCGGGCGTCAGCACCAGCGTGACCGTTTTACCGGCACGCTCCAGTTCAACCGCTAACGCTTCACCAGCTGCCGGACGAATGCGTTCGACCCAATCGTACCAATCGACAACGGGGTCATTATTCACGGCCACAATGTGGTCACCGGCCTGTAAGCCGGCACGCTCGGCCGCTTCACCCGGCATGACTTCACCAATGATGGCCGGAATCGGTAACTGGCGCGGTTCAATCCCCAGCGCCGTAAAAGGATCCGGCACTTCCGGGCCGGCCAGCCAGCGGTTTACACTCAGCCACACCTGCCGCTGCTGGCCGCCGGCATCTGTCACCGTCAGCTGAATGTCGGCGTCTTCACCAATAAAATTCAGTAACTGCCAGTTCACCGCTTCCCAGGTTGGGGTGGGGCGCTGCTGCACCGCCACAATTTCATCACCGCTGCGAATACCCGCCAGCTGCGCCACCGAATCGGGCTTAACCTGCCCGACCACCGGCACCAGGCCGCTGGTACCCGCGACGAATAAAGCCCAGTAAGCCAGAATGGCAAATATAAAATTAGCCAGCGGCCCGGCACTGGCAATGGCGATGCGCGCCCACGGACTTTTGCGATTGAATGCCTGCTCCTGCAGATGTTCGGGCACCGGCGCTTCGCGCTCGTCGAGCATGCTGACAAAGCCGCCCAATGGAATAGGAGCAATGGCAAATTCGGTGCCGTGACGGTCACGGAACGACCACAGTGGCTTGCCAAAGCCAACGGAAAAACGCAACACGCGCACGCCACAGCGGCGCGCCACCCAGAAATGACCGTATTCGTGAATCACCACCAGCAGGCTGATGGCCAGAATAAAATACAACAGTGTCAGCATGCGTTTCCTGATTCCGGTAACGTCGTTTCCGCTTGCAGCAACCAGCGGCCAGCGCAATCACGCGCCCATTGGTCAGCCTCCAGCACCGGAGCCAGCTCAGTAACCGGCAGTACAGTATGCTGCTGCATAACAGCGGCGATGAGCAGTGGGATATCGGTAAAGCCAATTTGTTCCCGCAGGAAGGCTGCTACCGCCACCTCGTTGGCAGCGTTCAGTACCGCTGGCATGGTGCCGCCGGCGGCAAAGGCATCGCGCGCCAATTGCAGGCAGGGAAAATTAACCTCATCAGCCGGTTCAAAATCGAGCCGCGCAATGCTGAACAAATCCAGCGCCTGCACCCCGGCATCGATGCGCTCGGGCCAGGCCATGCCGTAAGCAATGGGCGTACGCATATCGGGCTGGCCCAACTGCGCCAGTACCGAGCCATCGCAATACTGCACCATGGAGTGAATCACGCTTTGCGGATGCACCACCACCTGCACCTGTGCCGGCTGACAGTTAAACAAAAAGCAGGCTTCGATCAGCTCCAGCCCTTTGTTCATAAGGGTGGCGGAATCGACGGAGATTTTTTGCCCCATCGACCAGTTGGGATGTGCCACCGCCTGCGCCGGGCTTACCTGTTGCAGCTCAGCATGGGTACGACCCCGGAACGGCCCGCCCGAGGCGGTGAGCAGAATTTTACAGATACCGTGCTGAGTAAAATCACCGTGGTAATC
>JAEWQT010000051.1 GCA_023399105.1 Pseudomonadota bacterium
CTCTACCACCTGTACAAACAGGGCAAGATCACATTGGAACAGGCGCTGAAAAACGCCGACTCGGAAAACAACCTGCGCCTGCGCATTAAACTGGGCGACAATAAACCGGAAGCCAAGCCCGCTGCGGTAAAACAAGCTGTGCCGAAAGCGGCAGCGGCAACATCCGGGCTGTCATTGAGCCTGGTGGAAGAAGGTTCTGTGGAAGAAGCCTACGCCTGATGTCTCTGGCGTTTATAAATCCCGGTACAGTATTCGCAGAAAAGGCCGCATAAGCGGCCTTTTCTGTGTCAATCAGATCGGTGAGTACCGTCTGAAAACGTTAACTCGTTAGTTTTCAGCAGTTTTCCTCACACCAAACCCTGGCATTCCGGAACATCCGCATCCAGGCACCGTCTTCATCCCAGCTCTTACCTTCAGAATCAGCGGGGATGTAGGAGTTCTGGATAGCACGGAATACCCGCTCCGGGTGCGGCATCATAATGGTGACGCGGCCATCGTTGGCGGTCAGGCCGGTGATGCCTTGCGGTGAGCCGTTCGGGTTGAACGGGTACTGCTCGGTCACATCACCGTAGTTGTTCACAAAGCGCAGTGCGATCTGGCCGGCGGACAGTTCGGCAATGTCGTCTTCGGAAGCAAATTCGGCGCGGCCTTCACCGTGGGCAATGGCAATCGGCATGCGCGAACCAGCCATTCCGGCGAAGAACAGGGAATCGGATTCCTGCACTTCGACCATGGCCACACGGGCTTCGAACTGCTCGCTCATGTTGCGTACAAAGTGCGGCCAGTGTTCGGCACCCGGAATCAGTTCGTGCAGGTTGGACAGCATCTGGCAACCGTTACACACGCCCAGCGCGAACGTGTCTTCGCGTTTGAAGAAGGCTTCAAACTGGCTGCGCGCCTGTTCGTTGAACAGAATGGATTTCGCCCAGCCTTCACCGGCGCCCAGTACGTCGCCGTACGAGAAACCACCGCAGGCCACTAAGCCACGGAAACCGTCCAGCGTGACAGCGCCCGACAGAATGTCGCTCATGTGCACGTCGATGGTGGTGAAACCGGCGCGGTCGAAGGCGGCGGCCATTTCGATCTGACCGTTCACACCCTGCTCACGCAGAATGGCCACACGCGGACGGGCGGTTAAGCCAGCCGTGATGTTTTCGTTAATATCGAAGGTCAGCTCGGCGTGAATGCCCGGGTCTTCGGCGTCCAGCAGGGCGTCGAATTCCTGCTTGGCACAGTCGGCGTTGTCGCGACGGGCCTGCATTTCGTAGCTGGTCTGCGCCCAGACGCGCTGCCAGTTCACGCGGGATTCGCTGAGGAATTCTTCGTCGCGGAAGCTGAAGGTAATCTGGTCGTCGTCGTTCGGCGAACCGATCACTGCGGTGCAATCACCCAGACCAGCGGCTTCGAACTGCGCCAATACTTCCTCTACGTCGTCACGGCGAACCTGCAGCACAGCACCAATTTCTTCGGCGAACAGTGCGGCGGCCAGGCCGGCTTCGTCGTCGGCCAGCATGTCCATGGAAATATCAGCACCGCAGTGACCGGCGAAGGCCATTTCGGTGATGGTCGCGAACAGGCCACCGTCGGCACGGTCGTGGTAGGCCAGCAGTTTGCCATCGGCGTTCAGGCCCTGCACCACGGCGAAGAAGGCTTTCAGGTCTTCGGCGTCATCGAGATCAGCAGGCACTGCACCCACTTTGCCGTATACCTGCGCAAAGCAGGAGGCACCCAGACGGTTCTGACCACGGCCCAGATCGACCACGATTAAATCGGTTTCGCCCTGATCCAGACGCAATTGCGGCGTCAGCACTTTGCGCGCATCGGAAGTCGGCGCAAAGCCGGTGATGATCAGCGAGGTTGGTGCGGTAACGGCTTTGTCTTCACCGTTATCGTTCCAGCGGGTTTTCATCGACATCGAGTCTTTGCCCACCGGAATGGTCACCTGCAGCTCAGGGCACAGTTCCATACCCACGGCTTTTACGGTGTTGTACAGAATAGCGTCTTCGCCTTCGTGACCGGCGGCGCACATCCAGTTAGCCGACAGTTTGATATCGGCCAGTTTTTCAATCGGGGCAGCCGCGAGGTTGGTGATGGCTTCCGCCACCGCCAGTCGGCCAGAAGCCGGGCCATCGAGCAGAGCCACCGGCGTACGCTCACCCATGGCCATGGCTTCGCCGGCGTAGGTGTC
Organism: Pseudomonadota bacterium; assembly: GCA_023399105.1. GTDB lineage: Bacteria > Pseudomonadota > Gammaproteobacteria > Pseudomonadales > Oceanobacteraceae > Venatoribacter. Next base: position 2,189 of record JAEWQT010000051.1, read on the forward strand.
GTAAGAAGAAGTAGTAACCGCCACGTCGGCCACCGGCACCTGCCAGGGGCCAACGAACTGATCACGCGCCACAGTACCGGTAATGGAACGGTCGCCAATGGTGATCAGGAAGGACTTGCTGGCTACGGTGGGCAGGCTCAGCACGCGCTTGGCGGCGTCGGCCAGATCCACATCGCTGCCGTCAAAGGCTTCTGCTGCGACAGAGCGGGATGTCACATCACGGTGCATACGCGGCGGCTTGCCCAGCAGTACCTGTAACGGCAGATCCACCGGCTTGTTGCCAAAGTGGCTGTCGGTAACGGTTAAATGCGGTTCTTCGGTGGCATAGCCCACTACGGCATAAGGAGCGCGTTCGCGGGCACAGATGGCGTCGAATTTCGCCAGATCTTCCTGGGCTACCGCCAGAACGTAACGCTCCTGCGATTCGTTCGACCAGATGGCCAGCGGGCTCATGCCCGGCTCGTCGTTCGGTACGTTGCGCAGTTCAAACTTGCCGCCACGGCCGCCGTCGTTCACCAGTTCCGGGAAGGCGTTGGAAATACCGCCCGCGCCAACGTCGTGAATAAAGGCGATCGGGTTTTTATCGCCCAGCTGCCAGCAGCGGTCGATCACCTCCTGACAACGGCGTTCCATTTCCGGGTTTTCGCGCTGTACGGAGGCGAAATCCAGATCGGCATTGGACTGACCAGATGCCATAGACGACGCCGCACCACCACCCAGACCGATCTGCATGGCCGGGCCACCCAGAACGATCAGGCAGGCGCCCACCGGAATTTCGCCTTTCTGTACGTGCTCGCCACGGATGTTGCCGTAACCGCCGGCAATCATGATTGGCTTGTGGTAACCGCGGACTTCGCCGTTGTGTTCCAGTTCGAAGGTACGGAAGTAACCGCACAGGTTCGGACGGCCGAATTCGTTGTTAAAGGCAGCGCCGCCCAGTGGGCCGTCGATCATAATGTCGAACGCCGACACGATGCGGTCGGGCTTGCCGTACTGGCTTTCCCAAGGCTGCTCAAAGCCCGGGATTTTCAGGTCGGATACGGTGAAACCGGTTAAGCCGGCTTTGGGCTTGGAGCCTCGGCCGGTCGCACCTTCGTCGCGGATTTCGCCACCTGAACCTGTAGCAGCGCCGGAGTGCGGAGCAATGGCAGTCGGGTGGTTGTGGGTTTCGACCTTCATCAGGATGTGCATGTCTTCCTGATGGTAGGCATAGTCGCGGCCGTCTGGATTCGGGAAGAAGCGGCCGGCTTTGTGGCCAACGATCACAGACGCGTTGTCTTTATAAGCCGACAGAATGTTGTCGTTGTAGCACTGGTACGTGTTCTTGATCATCTGGAACAGGGACTTGTCCTGTTCTTCGCCGTCGATGGTCCAGCTGGCGTTGAAGATCTTGTGGCGGCAGTGCTCGGAGTTGGCCTGGGCGAACATCATCAGTTCTACGTCGGTCGGGTTGCGACCCAGTGCCTGATAGTTGGTAACGAGGTAATCGACTTCGTCTTCAGCCAATGCCAGGCCCAGTGCTTTGTCGGCAGCGACCAGCGCCTTACGGCCACCGCCCAGAATATCCACGGTGCTCAGCGGCGCCGGTTCGGCGTGGGAGAACAGGCCGGCGGCAGCGGCAGTGTTATCCAGTACGACTTCGACCATGCGGTCGTGCAGCACGGCGGCAGCCGCAGCACGGTCAGCGGCACTGATGCCTTCTACATAATAAGCAATGCCGCGTTCCAGACGCTTCACACTGCCCAGGCCGCAGTTATGAGCAATGTCGGTGGCTTTGGATGACCAGGGTGAAATGGTGCCGAAGCGTGGAATCACCAGGAACAGTTCACCCGCCGGCTCCTGCACGTCCACCTTCGGGCCGTAGCGCAGAATGCGTTCCAGCACCTGCCGCTCATTACCGGCCAGTTCGGCGGTCAGCTCGGCAAAGTGCATGAATTCGGCGTACACACCGCTCACCTGCGGCAGTACCTGCTGCAGTTTGTTCAGGATTTTGGTCTGACGGAAAGTAGACAGCGCCGGTGCGCCACGCAGCTCGAGCATTGCGGGATAACTCCAGGGAGCAGGGTAAAAAAATGATGCCGGATGATACCGGATAGGGGCTGTCCGTACCAGATGAGCATGGCTCTGCCGGCGTCTGAACCGGCAGCACCGGGGTTTGCTCACTGCGTTCAGGCAAAGAACAATCTGTGAACGCTGTTGCAAAATAACAAACAGACTGTTGTCAGTCGCACGGAGTTCGTGTTTGTAACCATATAAATGGTAAAAATTACTAATAAATTCAAATAGTTAAGCGAAATACATAACAAAAAAACAACACTACGATGACAAAAAACCCGCCCCGTTCAGGTTGTTTTTTAAGCAATCAGCAGGATAGAATGGCACCAACTTCAAAATTATGCACCATTTTGGTGCAAAAACAGGACTTTTGAATGCAACTGAATCCACTCCGGCTTGCCAGCAAAGCGTTGATCGCTCTGTTCTGTCTGTCAGTTCTGACCGGCAGCGTGCGCCCGAGCCAGCTGGAAGTGGTGCGTATGCAGGGTGAGTTCACCATGGTCACCCGCAACAGTCCGACCACCTTTTATGAAGACCGCAGTGGCCCTACCGGTTACGAACTGGAACTGGCACAGGCCTTTGCCGACCATCTGGGCGTTAAGCTGCGGGTGGTGGTTGCCGACAGCCTCAGCGATGTGTTTCGTCTGGTTGATACCCAGCCAGGTACCTTTGCTGCTGCCAGTCTTGCCCGCACCCCGGCGCGTGAACGGCTGGTGCGTTTTGCCCAGCCCTACCTGCAGATTGACGAATATGTGATTTACCGGCGCGGGGGCTTAAAGCCTACCTCTCCTGCCGATTTACCACAGGGCCGCCTGATGGTTACCGCAGCTTCCAGCCATTCCGAGCGTCTGTACGACTGGCAGGTCAGCAGCGTACCTGAGCTGAGCTGGAGCGAAAGCCCGGAACTGGAAGTGGCCGATCTGCTGCAAATGGTGGCGCAGGGCAGCCTGGATTTCACCCTGGTGGATTCCAACGAATACCGTATGTTGCAGGCTTACTATCCGACCCTGGACATTGCTTTTAACGCCAGCGCTCAGCGCGATATTGCCTGGGCTTTTGGCTGGAGCCGGGATGACAGTCTGTACGAGGCTGCCAATCAATTCTTTGCCCACATCAAACCGCTGCCGTTATTAGCCAATTTATCCGAACGCTATTACGGCCATCTGGATAAGCTCGACTATGTTGGCGCCCGCCGCTTTCTGCGTCAGGCCAGCCAGAAGCTGGATACGTTTAAACCACACTTTGTCGATGCCGCCGGTAAACACGGTTTTGACTGGCGCCTGCTGGCCGCCATGGGCTACCAGGAAAGCCACTGGAATCCACGGGCACGAAGCTTTACCGGCGTACGTGGCTTAATGATGCTGACACTGAATACCGCCAAAGAGCTGGGCGTTAAAAACCGCCTCGACCCGGTGCAGAGCATTCATGGTGGCAGTCTGTATTTGTCCCGCCTGCGTGACCGCCTCAGCGACGTACCGGAACCGGACCGCACCTGGCTGGCACTGGCTGCCTATAACGTTGGTTTTGGTCATTTAACCGACGCCCGCAAAATTACCGCACAGATGGGCGGCAACCCGGATTTATGGCTGGATGTAAAAGAAGCCCTGCCGTTGCTGAGCCAGAAACGTTATTACCGCCATACCCGTCATGGCTATGCCCGTGGGCAGGAACCGGTGGATTACGTGCAGAACATCCGTCGTTATTACGACGTACTGGTGTGGAATGATGAACAACCGCAGCCGCTGAAAGGCGAAGAGCTGCTGGCATCATCGGCGGTTACCGTGGTACCACCGCTACTCTGAGCTGTTATTCCGCGGCTTTGGTTGCCGCCTGTGCTTTCAGACGTTTTTGCGCCGCCCGGCGCAGAGCAAAAAACTCCGACATCAATGCCGCGCATTCCTCCGCCATAACCCCACCGTCTGCCTGCAATACGTGGTTGTAAAACGGCTGCTGTGGCAGTTGTAACGCACTCACCACTGCCCCGGCTTTGGGTTCGGTGGCGCCAAATACCAGCCGGCTGATGCGGCTGTGAATCAGCAATCCGGTGCACATGGTGCAGGGTTCCACCGTTACACAGAGCGTGGCACCACTCAGACGATAGTTACCCACCGTCGCGGCCGCTTGCCGGATGGCGACCATTTCAGCATGGGCGCTGGGGTCGAGGGTAGTAATGGGCTGATTAAACCCCTGGCCGATGATCTTGCCGTCCAGCACCACCAGCGCCCCGACCGGCACCTCACCGGCGTCAAAAGCACGCCGGGCCAGCTGCAACGCCCGCTGCATGGCCTCATGATCCGTATTGACTGGCTGGCCAAGTAAATCGGCCGGTGCCGCAGAATTAACAGAGCTGGTCATTATACTCATGCCTTATAGCCGTACCGGGAAGCAGCGGTACAATCCGGGGACTATTCATATCAGGAACCCGTTATGTGGACTTTGCATCTTAACCCACGTTTTTCCGATACCGATGCCCTCGGTCACATCAACAACGCCAACCTGCCGCGCTGGTTTGAAGAAGCCCGCGAGCCGTTATTCCGCCTGTTCAGCCCGGATCTGGACATCCATGACTGGCATCTGATTCTGGCCCGCATTGATGTCGATTTTATCGGTGAGCTGTTTTATGGCCGCGAAGTGGAGATCCGCACCGTGGTAAGCAAGATCGGCAACAGCTCCATGACCCTGCATCACGAAGCCTGGCAGGATGGCAAACTGGCCGCCAAAGGCAACGCGGTGATGGTGCATTTCGATCTGAAAACCAAACAGTCCAAGACCATTCCGGAACCCATCCGCCAGCAACTGCAGCAGCATCTGGTCACGGCGTAATTCAGCCGCCGGCCTTCTTGACGGTGAACCCCCGTTTGCTCAGTTCGGCGACCAGCAGTTCGCGCTGGTCGCCCTGAATTTCAATCACGCCGTCTTTCAGCGCCCCGCCCACCCCACAACGCTGCTTCAGCGCCTTGGCCAGATCTTTCAGTTCGGCATCGGCCAGCGGTACACCGGTGACCAGGGTCACCACTTTGCCGCCACGGCCTTTGCTGTCACGGCTGACCCGCACAATGCCATCGCCCTTAGGACGCTCAGGCTGCTTACAGGTGCACTGATCCTGTGGCTGACGACAGTCAGGGCAGGCGCGGCCAAA
>JAEWQT010000148.1 GCA_023399105.1 Pseudomonadota bacterium
AAAGGCATAAAAAAACCGCTCCGGATGAGCGGTTTTTTTATGCCTGAACAACGGAGGTTCAGAAACCCAGCACATCCTGCATATCGTACAGGCCGGCCGGCTGCTTACTCACCCACAACGCGGCACGCACAGCGCCCTTGGCGAACGTCATGCGACTTTGGGCTTTGTGGGTAATTTCTACCCGCTCACCTTCAGTGGCGAACATGACGGTATGATCACCGACAACGTCACCGCCACGAATGGTTTCAAAACCAATCTGCTTCTGTGGACGCGCACCGGTATAGCCTTCACGACCATATACAGCCACTTCTTTCAGGTCCCAGCCGAGGGTTTCGGCGACCACTTCACCCATGCGCAACGCGGTACCAGACGGCGCATCGACTTTGTGACGGTGGTGCATTTCCACCACTTCAATATCACTGTCATTGCCCATCACGGAAGCGGCCATGCGCAGCAGATTCAGACACAGGTTCACACCCACGGAATAGTTGGGCGCGAATACAATGCCCATATCGGCAGCAGCCACTTTCATGGCGGCTTTCTGTTCATCGGTCAGACCAGTAGTGCCAATCACAATCTGTTTACCATGCTGACGACACAGCTCAATATTGGCCATGGTCGCCGCCGGTGCCGTGAAATCAATCAATACATCAAACTGATCCACCACATCGGCCAGAGCGGTTGCAGCAGGAACATTCAGCACCACACCCAGACCCGCGATGGCACCGGCATCCACACCAACCATCGGATCATCCGGCAGCACCACAGCGGCACCCAGCTCAGCACCTTCAGCGGCACGCACAGCCTCAATCAGCACGCGGCCCATACGACCGGCAGCACCGGTAATTGCAATACGAGTCATGAATTGGTCCAGATAAAATCAAAAACGGCGCTAAGGATATAGCGATTCGGCAGGAGATGCGAGGCGCAGCCCGAAGGCCACGCCTGCAAGGTGCAAAGCGGTTCAGATTTCTTCGAAGAACTTCTTCACACCTTCAAACCAGCTTTTCTTCTGCGGTGAATGCTTTTCACCGGTTAAAGACGCCTGAAACTTCATCAGCAGTTCTTTCTGTTCACTGCTCAGGTTGACCGGTGTTTCAACCTGTACCCGGCACAACAGATCGCCAGCCGGACCACCGCGTACCGGGGTTACCCCTTTACCGCGCAAGCGGAACAGCTTGCCGCTTTGGGTTTCCGCCGGAATCTTCAGCTTCACCCGGCCATCCAGGGTCGGCACTTCCAGCTCACCGCCTAATGCCGCATCAACGATGCTGATGGGCACATCGCAATACAGGTTACGGCCATCGCGATGGAACAGGTTGTGCTCGCGCACGCTGACCTGTACATACAGATCGCCAGCCGGGCCTCCCATCGCACCGGCTTCACCTTCGCCAGCCAGACGAATCCGATCGCCAGTGTCCACGCCGGCCGGAATTTTCACCGACAGCGTTTTGGTTTCTTCTTTCACGCCGCGGCCATGGCAGCTGCTGCACGGGTCTTCAATAATGGTGCCCTGACCACGACAGCTCGGGCAGGTTTGCTGTACAGCAAAAAAGCCCTGCTGCATGCGGATCTGCCCCTGCCCATGACAGGTGGTACAGGTTTTCGGCTTGGTGCCGGGTTTGGCGCCAGTGCCGTCGCAGGTATTGCAAGCCGTCAGGGTCGGGATACGGATTTTCTTCTCCACCCCACGCACCGCTTCTTCCAGCGTCAGCTCCATGGTGTAGCGCAGATCGGAACCGCGTTGCGGACCGCCCCGTGAACCGCCACGACCGCCGCCGCCAAAAATATCACCGAACACATCACCGAAAATATCGCTGAAGCTGCCACCGGCACCACCGCCGAAGCCGCCGCCGGCCTGTCCGTCGACACCGGCATGACCATACTGGTCGTACATCTGGCGTTTCTGGGCGTCGCCCAGCACTTCATAGGCCTCGGTGGCTTCTTTGAATTTGGCGTCGGCGTCTTTGTCATCCGGATTGCGGTCCGGGTGGTATTTCATCGCCAGTTTGCGGTAGGCCTTTTTCAGCGTGGCCGCATCGGCATCCTTACTGACACCCAGAATTTCGTAATAATCTCGTTTTGACATAGTTCACCTGTCGCAATCGATGGAAAGTAAAACGCGGCACCTGGGTGCCGCGTGAAGTAAACACTGAAAACCTCAGTACTTACTTGTCTTTTACTTCCTCAAACTCGGCATCGACGACATCGTCATCCTGGTTGTTGCCAGACTTGGCCTCACCACCGGCCTGCTGAGCCTGTGCCTGTTCGCTGTACAGGCGCTGCGCCAGTGAGCTGGAGGCTTCGGTCAGGGCCTTGGTTTTGGCTTCAATCTCATCTTTATCAGTGCCTTTCAGCACGCCCTCCAGATCGGCAATGGCTTTCTCGATGGCGGTTTTTTCGTCATCGGTCACCTTGTCTTTGGCGTCTTCCAGGGTCTTCTTGGTGGCGTGTACCAAGCCATCGGCGGTGTTGCGTGCCTGCACCAGTTCTTCGAACTGACGGTCGGCGTCGGCGTTGGCTTCGGCATCCCGTACCATTTTCTCGATTTCTTCATCGCTCAGACCGGAAGAGGCCTTGATCACAATGGACTGCTCTTTGCCAGTGGCTTTGTCTTTCGCGCTGACGTTCAGAATACCGTTGGCGTCGATGTCGAAAGTCACTTCAATCTGCGGCATACCGCGCGGCGCCGGCGGAATATCGGCCAGGTCAAAGCGACCCAGTGATTTGTTCTGCGCCGCCTGCTTACGCTCACCCTGTACCACGTGAATGGTTACCGCAGTCTGGTTGTCATCGGCGGTTGAGAACACCTGCGACTTTTTGGTCGGAATGGTGGTGTTCTTTTCAATCACCGGAGTCGCTACGCCACCCATGGTCTCAATTCCCAGAGTCAGCGGAGTAACATCCAGCAGCAGCACGTCTTTCACATCACCGGACAGTACCGCACCCTGAACGGCAGCACCCACAGCCACGGCCTCGTCCGGGTTAACGTCTTTACGCGGCTCTTTGCCGAAGAAGTCCGCCACGCGCTTCTGTACCAGCGGCATACGGGTCTGACCGCCGACCAGAATCACTTCGTCGATTTCCGATACGCTCAGGCCAGAATCTTTCAGCGCAATACGGCACGGCTCCAGTGAACGCTCAACCAGCTCTTCCACCAGCGATTCCAGCTTGGCGCGGGTTACTTTTACGTTCAGGTGCTTCGGACCGGTGGCATCAGCAGTGATGTACGGCAAATTCACATCGGTCTGTTGGCTGGAAGACAGCTCTACTTTGGCTTTTTCAGCCGCTTCTTTCAGACGCTGCAGCGCCAGCGGATCGTTGTGCAGATCAATGCCGCTTTCTTTCTTGAATTCGGCCGCTAAATACTCGATTAAGCGCAGGTCAAAGTCTTCACCACCGAGGAAGGTGTCACCGTTGGTAGCCAGTACTTCAAACTGTTTTTCACCGTCAACATCAGCCACTTCGATAATAGAAATATCGAAGGTACCACCACCCAGGTCGTATACCGCGATGGTACGGTCGCCCACTTCTTTATCGATACCGTAGGCCAGCGCCGCTGCGGTTGGCTCGTTAATGATACGCTTAACTTCCAGACCAGCGATTTTACCGGCGTCTTTGGTTGCCTGACGCTGAGAGTCGTTAAAGTAAGCCGGTACAGTAATCACCGCCTCGGTGACTTTTTCACCCAGGTAATCTTCGGCGGTTTTCTTCATTTTTTTCAGGATTTCGGCAGAAATCTGCGGCGGTGCGTATTTTTCGCCTTTTACTTCAATCCAGGCATCACCGTTGTCTGCCTTCACAATTTTGTAAGGCACCATGGAAATATCTTTTTGCACCACATCGTCGGTGAACTTACGACCGATCAGACGTTTAACCGCAAACAGAGTGTTGTTCGGGTTGGTGACAGCCTGACGCTTGGCGGACTGACCCACCAGCACTTCGTCATCAGTGTAAGCAATGATGGACGGTGTGGTGCGATCGCCTTCAGCGTTTTCAATAACACGGGTTTTATCCCCATCCAGGATAGCCACACAGGAGTTGGTGGTGCCCAGGTCGATACCAATAATTTTACCCATTTGTAAATTCCTCATTCTGGCAGCACAGCTGCATGAACATTAAAACTGGTTGTATGTAAAACAGATTGTTTTGTTGTTGCCTGATATATAAGTCCGGGTTTCGATGTTTCAAGCCCGTTAACACACAAAAAATCAGGCCTTTTCGTCGATTTTGGCCGCACCCTTGCTGACCACCACCATGGCCGGACGCAACAGACGTCCAGCGATGGTGTAACCTTTTTGCATTACCGCCAGTACGGTATTCGGCGCCGCATCCGGCGACTCCACCATGGTCATGGCCTGATGCAGGTCGGGATTAAACGGCTCATTCAGAGGGTCAACGGTTTCGACCCGGAATTTAGCCAGCGCCGACAGCATACCGGTTAAGGTCAGCTCAACACCGTCACGGATGGCTCTGGTGGCATCGTCTTCGGCAGTACAGGCCGCCAGCGCGCGCTCCAGGTTATCCACCACCGCCAGCATTTCGTTGGCAAACTTCTCCACACCGAATTTATGCGCTTTTTCAACATCGGCTTCAGCGCGCCGACGGACATTCTGCATTTCGGCCTGAACACGCAGCATCTGTTCTTTCAGATCAGCGATTTCCTGCTGGGCCAGTTCCAACGCATTATCCTCAGTGGCACTCTCCACTACTTCTTCTGCGGTAGCGCCATTCTGGGTTGTCAGTTCTTCCTGTACCTTGTGTTCTTCAGACATCGGTCGATTTCCTCAATAGCAGTCATAGAAGCTGCAACCTATATGGGGCGGCCGCAACAGGATTCAAGGGCTGCTGCTGTCACCATTACAAGGTCATGCTTGACAGAAACCGATACTGTATATAAAAACACTGTATATCCATTCAGATCCGGAGCACATCATGCTGTCTCATCTGTCCATTCATCAGTTTGCCCTGGTTGACCACCTCGAGCTGGAACTGCAGCCCGGCATGTCGGTGATTACCGGTGAAACCGGCGCCGGCAAATCCATTTTGCTGGATGCTCTGGGCCTCGCACTGGGCAACCGGGCCGATGCTGACTGTATTCGTCATGGCGGCGACAAAGCGGAAATAACCGCCACCTTCACCACCAATGAAGCAGCTCAGTCATGGTTGCAGCAACGGGATCTGCCCGCCGATGAAGACAGCATTATGTTGCGCCGGGTCATTACCGAGGAAGGCCGTTCGCGCGGTTATATCAACGGCCGCCCGGCCTCCGCCACCGACCTGAAAGAACTGGGCCAGTTACTGGTCGACATTCATTCTCAGCATGCCCATCAGCATCTGCTGCAAAAAGAGACACCGCGCCAGTTGCTGGATGCCTACGCCGGCCTGCAGCTTCCGGCCAGCGAAGTAGCGCTGGTATGGTCTGAATGGCAACAGCTGGCCAAACGCCTGCAGAAATTGCAGGAAGAAAGCAGCGAAACCAAAGCCCTGCGACAGTTACTGACCTACCAGGTGGAAGAGCTGCGTGAAATCGCTCCGGGGGCCACCGAACTGGATGAACTGGAAGCCGAACAAAAACGCCTGGCCAACGCAGAGAGCATGCTGCTGAATGGCCAGACAGCGCTGAGCTCCTGTACCGGTGACGACAGCGGCGAAAGTGCCGCAGCGCAGCTGGCTTACCAGGCCTTGCAGCGTCTGGATAACATCGATGATGAACACCCTTTATTAAATGAAGCGCGGGATTTATTGCGTCAGGCGCATATCCAGCTGGAAGAAGCCAGCCACTCGCTGCAACGTTACCTGGATCAGGTCGATATCAATCCGCACCGCCTGCAACAGGTCGATAACCGTCTCAGTGATCTGTACAGCCTGGCGCGCAAACACCAGATTCAGCCACAGCAACTCCACGCTTACTGGCAAGAACAGGAACAAGCCCTGGCGGAACTGAACCTGAGTGATGACGACCTGGATGAGCTGCACCAACAGTGCCAGAAGCTGGCCACCGAATATCAACAGCTGGCCACATCACTCAGCCACGCCCGTCAGAAGGCGGCGGCAAAACTGGATCAGGAAGTGGAATCTCATTTTGAGGCCTGGCACTGGGCCGCGCCCGCTTCACCACCCGGGTAGAAGCCGGCAGCGCCGAGCACGGCAGCCGTCACGGCATCGACCAGATCAGTTTTTTCGTACAGACCAACCCGGGCATGCCCGGCGGCCCGCTGGCCAAAGTCGCTTCCGGTGGTGAACTGGCACGCATCAGCCTGGCCATTCAGGTGGTTACGGCAGCGGTCAGCAATACGCCCTGTCTGATTTTTGATGAAGTGGATGTCGGCATTGGCGGCGGCACCGCCGAACGGGTCGGCCGCCTGCTACGCAAACTGGGCAGCCAGAGTCAGGTTCTTTGTGTTACCCACCAGCCGCAAGTGGCTGCGCAGGCACATCAGCATTATCAGGTCAGCAAAATCAGTGGCGATCAGGCCACTCATACGCAACTGCGCGAA
>JAEWQT010000203.1 GCA_023399105.1 Pseudomonadota bacterium
GATTTGACCCTGACCCTGACGCGCAACGCAGTGTTGCAGCAGCAGGGGAACAGCAACGCCATGCTGTTCCCTATACTGCCGCTGATTGCTTACATCAGCCGGATTTTTACCCTCAATCCGGGTGATGTGATTATGACTGGTACTCCGGCCGGCGTCGGCCCGTTAGTTGCCGGTGACGAACTGCAACTGAACCTGCAGGATTGGTTATCGGTCAGTACCCGCGTTACGGCAGCGCCGCACTGAGAACGGTTGATCCTGACGATTTCATGCGGCGGACTGCCATCGCTTCACTACTGGCCTGACGATCGGCGGCGGTACTGGATTGATGCACGGCATCACGCAATTCCTGAATCAGGCTGCGGAAGTTGCCCATCATTTTGCTGAATAAACGGCTGACGCAGGTAATTTCATCATCGCCGTCCTGAGGAATGACCACCTTTGCGTCACCGACAACACGGCTGAGCTGTGCCGAAGGCAAGTCGCCACTGCGCTATTTGTGCAGAGCATCAACAATGGTAATACCGAACTGTCCGACATGATTTTGATTTGTCGCAGTGGTGCCCCTCGGTCTTTGTACAGACTGTCGATATCCTGATTCGGCGCGCTCATGCGGTTCAGCATCAGGCTGATAACGGCAATCAGAACAAGCAAGGGCAGGACAATTAAGGCGGTCAGGCGAAAACGGATGCTGAATTGACGAAGCATGGCCTGATCCCGAAGAAAATGGAGAGTGTGTAATGACAGGTGCTGTTACCGTCTTATCGGCACAGCGTGCAGTTATTTTTGTCGGTATCGGCATATTCGGCATTAATAAATAACGCAATTTTTTATTGGTCTGTGCGCGCAGTGTTTGCGATTGTGTTGTTAGTACAGTGGTTCTGAGCGAAGTACTTATGTTCGCGGTACAGATAAGACGGTAGTTGCACATGAGCCAGGGCTTGCTTCTCATCGTCGCTTCCGGGGGGCTGTTCATCTATCTGTAGCCGTTGCTTTTGAGCATCGTAGCGTGCATGCAGCGGTGAATTATCTGGTCGCAGAATGGTTAATCCGGTTGCGGTCATCAGTGCGAACAGATTGTCATATTGCATCATCGCCCGCCCTGGGCTGACCGCATCGGCGGTAAAATCACGGCCAATCATGGGGTGGCAGGATGATATTCCGGCCATGCTCAGCAAGGTTGGCGCCAGATCAATCTGGCTGGCCAGTGGTTTGATGGCCCCCGGTGTCACGTTGCCACCCAGAATCAGTCCCGGAATGCGGAAGCGCTCAACCGGAATCAGATTGCTGCCATACACACGGCTGTCGTGGTCGGCCACCACCAGAAACAGGGTGTTCTGCCAATAGGGGCTGGTTTTGGCCTGACGGAAAAATTCACCCATGGCCCAGTCCGCATACTTCACTGCATTGAGCACGGTTTCTTTGGGTTGATCGTGCAACTCTATCCGGCCGTCCGGAAATTCATAGGGGGAATGATTGCTGGAGGTGAAAATCAGGCTGAAAAACGGCTGACCCTTTTGGTGCAGCTGGGTCAGTTGCTGGTGGGCGGTATTAAAAAGATCTTCATCACTGGCGCCCCAGCTGCCAATAAATTGCGCGTCTGGCATGTTGTTCAGATCGACAATGTCTTCAATACCATTACCGGTGAAAAAGCTGCGCATATTGTCAAAGTGCGCTTCACCACCGTAGATGAATTGAGTGTGATAGCCCTGTGCCTGCAATATCGTACCCAGGGTGGCGAAGTTACGCTGGCTGGCTGACAGTTTCACCACACTCTGTGCCGGCGTTGGCATAAAACCGGCCACAACGGCTTCGATGCCGCGTACCGAACGGGTGCCGGTGGCGTACAGGTTTTCGAACCAGATACCTTCTGATTTCAGGCGCTCCAGCGATGGGGTGACAGGATGTCCACCCAATGATTCCACAAAGGTTGAACCGAGGCTTTCCTGCAGAATAATGACAATGTTCAGTGGCTTTTCAGGCTGGTAATGAGCCTGTTGCCAATGCAGGGTCGGAAGCTTGGCATCGGGAAACTGATACTGATTCAGCCAGGGCCAGGCGCGTATTGCCTTCAGCATTTCATCCTCGGGCAGCTTGCCGTATACCTCCGTACTGTGCGCTTCGTGTTTCAGGTTATACAGCGCATAGAGCACGGAATAGGCGGAGTTAATGACCAGCGAGTTCACCATGGCATCGGAGGTGATGGCAAACAGTGCCGGATTGGCCGGGCGGTGCTGAGTGGTGGAGCGGATACCGGCCAATACCATCAGCATGACCAGCGGCCACACCAGCAGGTGTTTGCTCCAGGGCCAGGCTGGTTGGTCTGTGGTTGGTACGGTCAGCAATTTTCGCAACACCACGATGCTGGCGGCGGTGAGTGCCAGGCCCAGCAGCAGCGGCACCCTAAAACCGTGCCAGAGTGTGGAAAATACCTCTTGCGGGTATTTGAGGTATTCAATGTACAGGCGATTGGGGCGGATATCGTATTGCAGAATAAAAGAGGGCGTGGATAGCTCAAGAAAAACGATGAAGATCAGTGCGCCCAGACTCCAGTAATGGGTAAAGGTAAACCAGCTGCGCTGATGCAGACGTGGCCATACCAGCGCTAACAACACCGGCAACGCCGCCAGTAAGCCGAGCAAAATGATATCGGCACGGATGCCCTGCAGCAGAATCATCCACAGGCTGTCGGTGGCTGCGACGCGATCATACAGCCAGGTGACCAATAACAGTCGGCTGCCACTGAGCAACAATAAACCGATAACCAACATACGCAGCAGGTGGTCGTAAGGCCCTGCTTTCCGGCAGTTCAGAAAAAAATTCATACCTGTTTCTCTGATGAAAGACAGGTCACGTTATGAGTTAAAACTTAAGGAAGTATTAAGGAGCCTCTGAATAACTCGGTGCCCGCTCGGGATTGCAGGAAAGTTCTGAATCACGAAGCCGGGTTGCAGGCATAGCGGGTTCTGTCAAAACCCGGCGACACCGAGTCAGGGCTTTCCTGCCATCCCCGCATGGCGCAGCTTTCCGGGCCGTATAGCGGCGTTGGCGAACTTGAAAAGGGCTCGCCATTCTCTGCGTTCACCGCCTTGCTCTACAGCCCGGAAAGACTCGCGCAGAGCTGTGCAGAGTTATTCAGATGCTCCTTAACGGGCGGGAACAATAAAAAAGGCCAGCATGACGCTGGCCTGATTGGGCAATAAAAACGACTTAGTTCATTCAGAACGGAATATCGTCGTCAAAGTCGTCGAAATTATTACCTGGTTGCGGCGCGGCTTGCGGCATGCCCTGCGGCTGCTGATAACCACCCTGGTAGGGCTGTTGTTGCGGCGCCTGCTGGTAACCCCCCGGAGCAGCCTGCGGTGCGGCCTGCTGCGGAGCTGGTTTTGGGGCCATTTGCGGCGCAGCCTGCGGTGCCTGCTGGTAACCCTGCGGCGGCATGCCGCCCATTGGTGCCGCCGCCATTGGCGCGGCCTGCATCGGGGCTGACTGCATTGGGGCAGTATTCTGATTGTTCATCATGGCGGCCGGGGCGCTGTAAGACCCCATGTTGTCGCTGGCACGATCCAGCATCATCATGTCGTTGGCGATGATTTCAGTGGTGTAACGCTTAACCCCGTCTTTTTCCCATTCGCGGGTGCGCAGGCGGCCTTCAAAGTAGGCACGGGAGCCTTTTTTCAGATACTGCTGGCAAATTTCCGCCAGCTTGCCGTACACGGTAATGCGGTGCCATTCGGTCTGTTCAACTTTCTGGCCGGTGGTTTTGTCGTTATAGCTTTCGTCGGTGGCCAGGTTGACGTTGGCCACGGCGTTGCCGTTGGGCATATAACGAACTTCCGGGTCACGTCCCAGAGTACCAATGAGTGTCACTTTGTTAACGCTGCGACCCATGCTTTTCTCCTGTTGTTTCGATAATGGCCAACGCCGCTTCATAATCGAAGGCATCGGCACTCACTTTCAGATAAATGGCGCCTTCACTGGCAAGCACACTGACTTCAGCAACCCCGGGCAGCGCCTGTAAACGCTGGAATTGCTCCCCGCTGCAGCCGTGGCTGACAAGGCGGATGCTGGTCAGATAGGGAGGTGCCGGGCAGCGGGATAAATACAGCGCCCAAAGTACCATTAAAGCCCCTAACCCGACAAATACTGCGCTGCTGCCATAGTGGCTGAGCAGCCAGCCGCCCAGCGCCCCGCCAACAAAGGCGCCAAAAAACTGCAGGCTGGAATAAATGCCCATGGCGCTGCCTTTGGCGCCGGCCGGGGCGACCTTACTGAGCCAGGAGGGCAGGCTGGCTTCCATCAGATTAAAGCCCCAGAAATACAGCAGTAACACCAGTGCCCAATGCCATAACGAGGTGGCCAGCGCCATCAGTAACAGGCTGGCAGCAATCATCAGGGCGCCAGTGAGAACCACACTTTTCATGCGGCGCTTTTTCTCGGCCACGATAATAAAGGGCACCATCAGTACAAAGGCCAGCAGTAACACCGGCAGGTACAGCCAGCCGTGCTGCGCTGTACTCAGCCCCAGCTGTAATAAATGGGCAGGAATAGCGACAAACACGGCCACCATTAAGGCATGCAGCAGAAAAATACCGCTGTTCAGTGGCCAGAGTTGCGGATTTCGGGCCTGTACCAGCACATCACGCCACACGGCTGTGGAGTCGCGGTGGATCAGGCGTGGTGGGTTGGGGATCAGGGTCAGGGTTATCACAATCCCACCCAATGCCAGTACGCCGGTGACGCCGAAAATCAGCGGTAAACCACCCAGTCCGGCTAGCCATGGCCCCAGCACCAGAGCAATAGAGAATGACAGGCCGATGCTGGCGCCAATAAAAGCCATGGCTTTCATGCGGTGTTGTTCGCGGGTGAGATCGGTGACCAGTGCCATAATGGCGCTGGCAATGGCGCCCGCACCTTGCAGAGCGCGGCCGGCAATCAACAACCAGATATTGTCGGCGATGGCAGCGATCAGGCTGCCGAGAGCAAAGATCAGCAAGCCGCCGATAATCACCGGTTTGCGGCCAATGCGGTCTGATAATGTGCCGGCCGGAATCTGCAGCAGTGCCTGAGTTAAACCGTACACGCCCATGGCCAGGCCGAGCAGGCTGGCGGTGGCGCCGTTCAGATGCTGGCCTTCGGTAACCAGTACCGGCAGTACCATAAACAGGCCGAGCATACGCAGGGCATATAAGGATGCCAGTGATGAGATGGCGCGGCGTTCGGCCGGGCTGCGCTCATCCGCTGCCGGTAAGGATTGGGAAGACGGGACAGACATAAGCGGTTATTGATCAGATTGTCGGAATAAAGGGCGGCAAGTCTAACAGTTTTCCCGGCAGCCTATCAGCCCCGTTCTCTGACAGGAAAGGCAGGCAGGAATCCTGCCGCTGGAGGGGCAAATTGTGCCGGCTGGCGGGAATGACGGATTTTCAGGGGTGATATTTCTGGTTGTTTTTTCTACACTGCTGACATTGATTGATCAGTGATTCTGGATGATCAGAAACGGAAGAAAAATTATAAAGGAGTTATAACTTATGGATAAAAAACTCAATTCTCCCCGCCAACATGTGCTGCTGTTTGGGCAGCAAAATCTGCAGAATTCCATCCTTATTGGCTACATTCACCAGCGTGCCCAGGTTGATTGCCAGCTGATTACCCAGGCTTTCTGGCAGCCGGAATGGACGCAACAACATGCCAAAATCCTGGTTTTGGTTGACGCCGAAATGGCCCGTCCTGAGCGTTTGCAGGATCTGCTGGAGCAAATTTACGAGCAACCGCTGGATTTGCGCGTGGCGTTTTTTAATGTGCCGGAGTCGCACCCGGTTGAGCGTATGCTGGTTTGGCCGATGGTGACCGGGCTGTTTTACCGTGACAGCACTCAGCAGCAACTGTGCAAAGGTATTTTGGCCCTTTTCGATGGTGAATACTGGCTGCCGCGTCAGCTGGTGGCTGATTATCTGCAACGTACCCGGCAGAAGCCGCGCCGGATGGGCATTTCTGATACCGTCCTGACCCGTCGTGAAAAGCAGATTCTGCGTTTAACCGCCACCGGTGCCACCAATATTGAAATTGCCGATCAGCTGAACGTCAGTATGCACACGGTGAAAACCCATATTTACAACCTGTTCAAAAAGATTGGTGTGGCCAATCGCATCCAGGCTGTGAACTGGGCCAAAGAGTACATGGAAGAACTGTTGCACGAAGCTGTGGAATAACTGCCCGGTTACTGCTGAACCCTGCCCCTGCTTGCTCTACAATAGCCGCTTTCCTTCAGTGATGGGCGGTTATGGACAAGATTCAGGTACGCGGGGCACGCACCCACAATCTTAAGAACATCGATCTGGATATTCCCCGCGACAAACTGGTGGTAATCACCGGTTTGAGCGGTTCCGGTAAATCCTCGCTGGCGTTTGATACCTTGTACGCCGAAGGGCAGCGCCGCTATGTCGAGTCGTTGTCGACCTACGCCCGGCAGTTTCTGTCGATGATGGAAAAGCCCGATGTCGACCTGATTGAAGGCTTGTCACCGGCCATTTCCATTGAACAGAAATCAACCTCCCACAACCCGCGCTCTACCGTCGGTACCGTTACTGAAATCTACGACTATCTGCGTCTGTTGTTTGCCCGTGTCGGCACCCCGCGCTGCCCCGATCATGATGTGGCGCTGGAAGCTCAGACCGTCAGTCAGATGGTGGATGCCATTATGGATCTGCCGGAAGACGGCAAATTTATGATTCTGGCGCCGGTCATCCGTGATCGTAAAGGTGAGCATCTGCATGTGTTCGAAAGCCTGCGGGCGCAGGGCTTTATCCGTGTGCGGGTGAACGGATTGGTGTGTGACCTGGACGACACCCCCGAGTTGGATAAACGCAAAAAGCACAGCATCGAAGTGGTGGTGGACCGCTTTAAAATTAAAGAAGGTATTGAGCAGCGTTTGTCGGAATCGCTGGAAACCTGTCTGGAGCTGAGCGGCGGTATTGCGCTGGTGGCTTCGATGGATGATGACGACGCCGCGCCGTTGTTATTTTCCTCGCAATTTTCCTGCCCGCATTGTGGTTACAGTCTGCAGGAACTGGAACCAAGGTTGTTTTCTTTCAACAACCCCGCTGGCGCCTGCAGCAGCTGTGACGGCCTGGGGGTGAAACAGTATTTTGACCCAGACCTGGTGGTGCAGGATGCCTCACTGAGCATTGCCGAAGGCGCTATTCGTGGCTGGGACCGCCGCAGTATTTATTATTACCAAATGCTCACCTCGGTGGCCGACCATTACGGGTTTGATATTGACAAACCCTTTGAAAAACTCAGCAGCCGGCAGCGTGATTTATTGCTTAATGGCAGCGGCGATGAGGCGGTCAATTTCAGTTACATCAACTCCCGTGGCGACAGCATTATTAAATCGCATCCCTTTGAAGGGGTGCTGCCGAATTTAGAACGCCGTTACCGCGAAACCGACTCGCAAATGGTGCTGGAAGAACTGGCCAAATATTTAAGCGTGCAGCCTTGTCCGGCCTGCGAAGGTTCGCGCTTGCGTACCGAAGCCCGCCATGTGTTTATTGGCGATAAAAATATTCATGGCTGTACAACATTGCCGGTTGAGCAGGCACTGGAATACTTTAAGCAACTGCATTTGGCTGGCCATCGCGGTGAAATTGCCGAAAAAATTCTGAAAGAAATCCGTGAACGCTTACAGTTTCTGGTGAACGTGGGGCTGGAATATTTAACCCTCAGCCGCAGCTCTGACACTTTGTCGGGGGGCGAAGCGCAGCGTATCCGTCTGGCATCGCAAATTGGTGCCGGTCTGGTGGGCGTTATGTATATCCTGGATGAGCCGTCCATTGGTCTGCATCAGCGCGACAACGACCGTTTGTTAAAAACCCTGTTCCATCTGCGCGATCTGGGCAATACCGTGTTGGTGGTGGAACATGATGAAGATGCCATTCGCAGCGCCGATCATTTAATTGATATCGGCCCCGGTGCTGGCGTACATGGCGGCCAGGTCATCGCGCAAGGCACACCAGAGCAGGTATTTACCAACCCCAATTCCATTACCGGGCAATTTATGTCGGGTAAGCGTCGTATTGAAATACCGGCGCAGCGGGTACCTTTTAATAAAGATAAAGTGCTGACGTTAAAAGGCGCGCGCGGTAACAACCTGAATAACGTTGATTTAACCATTCCGCTGGGCTTAATGACCTGTGTCACCGGCGTTTCCGGTTCCGGCAAATCGACCTTAATTAACCGCACCTTATTTCCGCTGGCTTCGACGGCATTAAATGGCGCCACCACTTTAAAAGCTGCGGAATACGACAGCATCAGCGGTCTGAAACAGCTGGATAAAGTGGTGGATATTGACCAGAGCCCGATTGGTCGTACACCTCGTTCTAACCCGGCCACTTACACCGGTATTTTTACCCCGGTACGGGATTTATTTGCCGGTACCCAGGAAGCCCGCGCGCGGGGCTATAAAGCCGGGCGTTTTTCTTTTAACGTCCGCGGTGGCCGCTGTGAGGCTTGTCAGGGCGATGGTGTAATTAAAGTGGAAATGCACTTCCTGGCTGATATTTATGTGCCCTGTGATGTGTGCAAAGGCAAGCGTTACAACCGCGAAACGCTGGATATCCGTTACAAAGGCAAGAATATTCACGAAGTGCTGGAAATGACGGTGGAAGATGCCCGCACCTTCTTCGATGCCATTCCGGCGGTGGCGCGCAAACTGCAAACCTTAATGGATGTGGGCCTCAGCTATATCAAGCTGGGGCAGGCGGCCACCACCTTATCGGGCGGCGAAGCGCAGCGGGTCAAATTATCCAAAGAGCTGTCCAAACGCGATACCGGCCAAACACTGTACATCCTGGATGAGCCGACCACCGGTCTGCATTTTCATGATATTCAGCAATTACTGGACGTGCTGCATCGTTTGCGCGACCACGGTAATACCGTGGTGATTATCGAACACAATCTGGATGTGATTAAAACCGCCGATTGGCTGGTGGACATGGGCCCGGAAGGTGGCTCCAAAGGCGGGTTTATTATTGCCGAAGGCACGCCGGAGCAGGTGGCGGATAACCCGGCGTCGCATACCGGCCGCTTCCTGAAGCCGATGCTGGCGGCAGCACCGGTGGCTGCAACCACTGGCAAGAAAAAGACCAAACGCTGATCGTGAAGCGTTTGGTCTGCCGTGGCTGTGGCCGCCCGCAATCGGTGTGTTTGTGCGCGGCGTTGCCGCCGCGCGCTTTGCCACCCGGGCTGACGCTGATGATTCTGCAGGACAAGCACGAAGCCCGGCATCCGTTATCAACGGTGCCGTTATTGCAGCGCAGTTTTCCCGACAGCCGGTTACTGGTGGGTGAGGTTTTTTCTGCGGATGAGGTGCTGGGCGATACGGCCATGGCCAATACCGCTTTGCTGTATCCGCTGACCCATAAGCCTGTGTTAGCGACCGAACACTATGCGGACGTGCGGTGTTTGATCGTGCTGGATGGCACCTGGCGCAAAGTGAAAAAAATGCTGCTGAATAATCCCTGGCTAACTGACTTACCCCATCTGGCCTTACAGCCGCAACAGCCCGGCCGCTATGCCATTCGCACGTCACCGCGGGCTGATGG
>JAEWQT010000294.1 GCA_023399105.1 Pseudomonadota bacterium
TAATCAAGGGCGGAAATGGCCAGATCCACCACAATACGCTGACTCACTGAATGCTCTCCGCGCAGGCTTAAAAGCGGCATCATACTTCGCTTTACGGCGCAGGGAAGCCAGGGAGCCTCTGAATAACCCGGTGCCCGCTCTGGATTACAGGAAAGTTCTGAATCACGAAGCCGGGTTGCAGGCATAGCGAGTTCTGTCAAAACCCGCCCGGCCGGCTGGCCTGGGCCAGATCCAGCAATTCACGCAGTGCCACCGAGGCCATGGTGAACTCCAGCGTCCCCGCCGTGCCCAGCTCGGTCAGCATGGCTTTCCAGCGCTGCACCAGTTCCTGTTGCTGCTCTTCCCATACCGCCAACGCATCGTCCAGCGTCGCGCCGGCCGGCTGATTATGCAGAATGCCAACCGTCAGCGCCCGTTGCTGCCAGTCCAGATCATCACGCAAGCTCTCGCGCGCCAGCGCTTCCCAGCGGCTGGCTGAGGGCAGCGCGTTAATCTGCTGCAGGAACCAGGTCAGCGACAGATGCTCCCCCAGCTGGTAATAGGCGGCAGCCACCTCACAGACCTCGCGGCCGGTTTGCGCGGCCGCTTCAATAATGCCGGGAGCCGCAAACAGGTTAGCGGCGGCGGCGGTAAAGTGGGCCAGATCATCCGGTACGCCAGCGGCCAGACGGGTTTCGTACAGACTCTGCCAGTGTTCATGGCCAGTTCCCTGCAGCAAATCCCCCATGCCACGAATCAGCGCCCGCACCGCTGGCCGGAAACGTTCGACTTCAGCCGCAATGTTCAGGCTCTGGCGACGATTACGCAAAAACCAGCGGCTGGCGCGGCGTACCAGCCGCATCAGGTCGGCCTGCATCTCCGCCTGCACCTCAGCCGGTACCTGATAATCCAGGGCACTGATCTGCTGGCGGTAATGTGGCATAGCAAAAATATCGCGGGCGGCCAGATAAGCCCGGGCGATGGCAGCAATACCGGCGCCGGTAGCATCGCGCAGGCGGCTGACGTAGGTAATGCCCATGGCATTAACCATATCGTTGGCCAGCTGAGTGGCAATAATTTCATTGCGCAGGCGGTGTTGCTCCAGCGCCTGCGGAAATTGCTCGTTCAGTGCCTGCGGAAAGGCATGCTGCATCATCGCTGCCACATAGGGGTCACTGACCAGTTCGGCCTGATTCAGCTGTTCTTTCAGATCGGCCTTGGTGTAGGCAATTAACACCGCCAGTTCCGGCCGGGTTAAACCACGGCCGCTGCTGCGCCGTTCCGCCAGCTGTTCATCGGCGGGCAGAAATTCCAGCGCCCGGTTCAGCTTGCCCTGTTGTTCAAAGTCACGGATCAGACGGATGTATTCATCCAGCCGCAACTGACTGTCAGCCACCGCCAGCGCGATGGCCTGGGTTTGCTGGTAATTATCCTGCAATACCAACTCGCCCACGGCAGCAGTCTGGGCCATAAAAATCTCATTACGCTGTTTTACGGTCAGGTCGCCGGCGGCCACCACCTCGTTCAGCATGATTTTGATATTCACTTCATGGTCGGAGCAGTTCACGCCGCCGGCGTTATCAATAAAGTCGGTAAAACAGGCACCACCATTAAGGGAGTATTCGATCCGCCCCAACTGCGTCATGCCCAGATTACCGCCCTCACCAATAACCGTGGCGCGCACTTCATTACCATCAATGCGCAGGCCATCGTTGGCTTTATCGCCCACCTGGGAATGCCGTTCAGCAGAAGCCTTGATATAAGTGCCGATACCCCCGTTCCAGAGTAAATCCACCGGGGCACGTAGCATGGCTTTGATCAGCTCATTCGGGGTTAAACGTTCATCGGTAATGGCAAAGCGCTGCTGCATTTCGGGACTGATCGCAATGCTTTTGGCGCTGCGTAAAAATACCCCGCCACCGGCAGAGATTAAGTCTTTGCTGTAATCCGCCCAGCTGGAGCGGGGCAACTGAAACAGGCGCTGACGCTCGGCGAAACTGCGCGCCGCATCCGGCTGCGGATCAATAAAAATATGCTGATGATTAAATGCCCCGACTAAGCGGATATGTTCCGACATCAGCATGCCGTTACCAAAGACATCGCCGGCCATATCCCCGATACCGACTGCGGTAATATCGGTTTCCTGCACATTAATAGCGCGCTCACGGAAATGCCGCTGCACCGAAATCCAGGCACCGCGGGCGGTAATACCCATTTTTTTATGGTCGTAGCCGACCGAGCCGCCAGAGGCAAAGGCATCGCCCATCCAGAAGCCGCGCGCCACCGCAATGGCATTGGCAATATCGGAAAAACTGGCGGTGCCTTTATCGGCGGCCACCACCAGATAGGGGTCATCGCCGTCGTAACGCACCAGCTGCGCCGGCGCTACCAACTCACCCTCAACCAGGTTATCGGTAACATCCAGCAAGGCACCGATAAAGGCCTGATAACAAGCAATGCCTTCGGCCTGAATCTCATCACGGCTGCCTTCCGCCGGCAGGCATTTGGCGATAAAGCCGCCCTTGGCACCCACCGGAAC
>JAEWQT010000299.1 GCA_023399105.1 Pseudomonadota bacterium
GTCGGACGTGGTGCCGCTGCTGGCACGGGTGTATCCCAATGGTCAGGCGGATGTAAACCAGCTGCAGCGTGCCGGTGGCATGCCCTTTATTATCCGGGAACTGCTCGATGCCGGCCTGTTGCACGAAGAGGTGAATACCATTCTGGGGACGGGCTTACGCCGCTTTACCCGCCAGCCGGTGCTGGCGGAGGGCGCTCTGCAATGGCAGCCGGTGGCGGCCGAGAGCCAGGATTTAACCGTTCTGGCACCGGCGCACGCGCCGTTTTTGCGCGAAGGTGGTATGAAACTGCTGCAGGGCAATCTGGGGCGCGCCATTATGAAGGTGTCGGCCGTGCCGGATGAGCGCTGGATCGTGCAGGCGCCGGCGCAGGTGTTCAGCAGCCAGCAGGCGGTGCTGGAGGCTTACCGGGCCGGTGCGCTGAACCGCGATGTGGTGGTGGTATTGCGGGGGCAGGGACCTGCTGCCAATGGCATGCCGGAGCTGCATCAGCTGACCCCGGCGTTAACCAATTTACAGGACGCCGGTTATCAGGTGGCGCTGGTCACTGACGGCCGCATGTCCGGCGCGTCGGGTAAATTTCCGGCGGCCATTCATCTGTGTCCGGAAGCGCAGCAGGGTGGCATGCTGGCCGCCGTTGTGGACGGTGATCTGATTCGCCTGGATGCTCACAGCGGTACCTTAACCGTACTGACGGATGGCTTTTTGGTGCGACCGCTGCCGGCATTCCGAGCCGAACGGCCGCAGGGCGTGGGGCGGGAGTTGTTTGCCGGTTTCCGCGCCCGCTGTGGCCGTGCCGACCAGGGGGCCATCAGCATTGGCTGGGACGATGACGATAACGAACAGGAGTATGCATCATGACCGTTAAACACCATGGTAATGAGGTCTGGAATCTGTGGCTGGAACGGGCCAAACCACTGATTCCGGTGATGGTCATTGACGATATTACCGACGCCATACCCATGGCGCAGGCGCTGGTGGCTGGCGGGGTACGGCTGCTGGAAGTCACCTTGCGGACCTCCTGTGCGCTGGATGCCATTCGTCTGATCCGCCAGACCGTGCCCGATGCCATTGTCGGTGCCGGCACCGTCACCAGCGCCGCCCAGTTGCAGGCTGCGGTTGAACAGGGGGCCGAGTTTATTGTCAGCCCGGGCATTTCTGCCGAACTGTTACAGGCCGCTGCCAGTTGGGGCGGGCCTTATTTACCGGGCGTGGCCACAGCGTCGGAAGTGATGCAGGCGCGGACGGCCGGATTCCGTCATCAGAAATTTTTCCCGGCTACGGTCGCCGGTGGGGAAGCCATGCTGAAGGCGTTGCAGGGGCCGTTTTACGATGTGAAATTCTGCCCGACCGGTGGTATTGGTCAGGATAATTATCAGGATTATCTGCAGTTGGAGAACGTCTTTGCGGTCGGCGGCAGCTGGCTGACGCCGGCGGAACTGGTAGCGGCCAAAAACTGGCCGGCCATTACCACGCTGGCCATCGCCGGCTGATGTATTTTAGGTCTGTCGTTGCCTGCTGCGATAAGCGCCCGGTGTCAGCCCCTGCCATTTACGGAACGCGCGGTGAAAGGTGCTGGTTTCGGTAAAGCCCAGATGTTCAGCAATATCACGGATGCTGGTGTCCTGCTGGGCCAGTAACAGGCAGGCCTCTTCTAACCGGCATTCGTCTTTTAATTTCTGAAACGAGGTATTTTCACCGGCCAGCCGCCGCCTTAAGGTAGCGGCAGAAACCTGCAGGAGGTCAGCACTGGCCTGCAGGTCGGGCAACGCTTGCAGTGGGTAACGGCGGAATAACTGCCGCAATTTACCCGTCATACTCTCATGCGGGTTCGGACGGGCGAGAAAATCCGCTGGCGAATGCTGCAGAAATGCCCGCAGGGTGGCCGGAGTCTGGCTGATCGGCAGGCTGAGGACCCGGGTGGGAATTAACAGGTAAGTCACCGGCTCATTAAAACGCACTGGGGTAGCGAACAAATCCTGGTATAACGCTGCGTGGGCCGGTGGCGGATAATTGCAACCGACCGACAGCAGGGGAATGCCTTGTCCGACCAGCCAGCTGCTGAGCCGGTGCCAGATCGCCAGCAGCGATTCGCTGAGAAAATGATCGGGGTCGTAACCTATATCGTGGCGTATTTCCAGCCGGGTCAGCTCCTGTTGTTGCTGCAGGTGAATGGCCGGTGCCTGTTCAAATAAGGCATAAAAACGCCGCGCCCGCTGCAACGCATGCTCCAGTGACGAGCAGCTGATAATGGCCTTACACATCATGGCAAAGGTGCCGTAGGGGCTGGCAACCGGCGCGCAGCCCATGTATTCGTCGTTGCCCAGTTTCCATAATTGCCCGAGCAAACGCGCATAGTCGTTATTGCCGAGGCAGGCGTCCGGATTATTCAGTGTCTGCGCGTCGATACCGGCCGCACTGAGCAACTCCGGGGTGCTGAGGCCCCGGCGTTGGGCGCCACGTAAGGGCGCATCAATAAAGGGGCGGGGAATCTGATGGCGGGCCATGCCGTTCACTCTGCTGCAGAAAGCCGCAGATTCTGACCTTTCCGTTCAGTCTCTGCAATATTACTGAGCAGAAAGGCCAGCGCTTACGGCTGTTTCTCCGGGCAGGTTGTTACGGCTGGCTGTTGCGGCTTAAGGCAACGTCCGTGACGTCGTAAATAATCAGGCAGATATGTTCGACCTGGCGATCAACGGATTCCAGCGGAATCATGCTGATGTTCTGGTACATAAAGGGCGCACGGCCGGTAATGGGGCGGTAATTTTTGAAATGAAATAAATACGGCCGTTGTTCCCACAGGCTGAAGGCCCGGGTGCGCAACTGGAATACCGGCTCGGCTTTGCGTTGCAGCCAGTCTTTGGGAATATCCGGAAACAGCTGAAATACATTCTGCCCACGGGCTTTTTGCGGGCTGATACCGCTGTGGCTTTCCATAAAAGCATTCCACAACTGAATATTGTATTGCTGGTCCAGCACCACCAGACCCACATCAATATTCTGCAGAATCTCCATCAGCCAGTGAATATCATCCAGGTGGATCTGTTCATTGGTCATGATTTAATCCAGCAAAAAATCAATTTTTTTATTCAGTTTGGGCACTGAATCTTCGGTAAATAACAGCAGTAACGTGCAGTCAATATTCATATGCTCAACGCTGTAATGAATTTCTATGGCCAGGGTTTTATGCCAGGGATAGGGGCCGGACTGCAGTATTTCTGCGGCGTTGCGGCCACGCCCGATAATTTCCGGCAGGCCCTGATTAAAATGGATACCCAGCTGGTCACCGATGCCATTGATGCAGGCACCGGTCAGCAGCGAACTGACATCCAGCAACAGTTCTTCGGTGGTCCAGGGGCTGCGCTGGCCCTGATAATTTAGTAAGGCGGCCAGGTCCTGCACGCTGGTGTCGTTGAAAATAAGCAGGGCTTCACCGGCAATACCGGAACCGATAAAACCCTGGCAAACTGCCGACAAACCTTCATCATTGCGCGCTTCCTGCAACGCCATGTGCAGATCGGTAGCCTCAATTAAATTAACCCGGGGAATGGGTAATTCCACATACACATCCAGCAGCCGCGCCAAACGGTCGGCGGCCTGCCCCATGGCGACATTAGCAATTTCCTGATAGCAGTCGCGCTGGGCTTCGTTCAGGGTAACAGCAGCGGTTGGTGTCATATCAGACTCCCGCCAGCAGGCCGAACTCGAGGAGTACGGCGCGGGCTTTGTCCGCATCGATGGGTTTTTTGATAAAGGCCATGGCGCCCAGTTTTTTTACCCGGTCCTGAGCGTCCGGCTGAATATCACCGGATACCACAATCACCATGGCGGGCAGGTCTTCCCGTCGAATGGTTTCCAGCACCCCGTAGCCATCGATACCGGGCATGGTGAGGTCAAGGAATACTACATCGCCATAACCGGCGCGGATAATTTCCAGCGCTTCGTGGCCGTCGGCGGCGTGCAGAATTTGTTTGTCCCACTCTTCCGGTAAGGCTCTGGCCATTTGTTTGCGGGCAAAACCGGAATCGTCACAAATCAGAACTCGGGTGGTCATGGTCAGCCATCAGAATATTTGGGTTAGGGTTAAGTTGTAGCTGCCGGCAGTCTGTTGAGCAAATTAACAGCAGTTTGGGCTTCTGGGTTCAGCGCTTGTCGTACAC
>JAEWQT010000032.1 GCA_023399105.1 Pseudomonadota bacterium
GGCTGTGTGTGGAATAACGGCGACGTAACCACACCGAAAGGTTTTAAAGAAGCCTACCAGCAGTATATGGAAGGTGGCTGGCAGGGAATGTCGGCGCCGGTACAGTACGGTGGTCAGGGGCTGCCGCTGTCGTTGGGTGTGATCAAATCCGAAATGATCGGCACCGCCAACTGGGTGTGGGGCATGTACCCCGGTTTATCTCTGGGCGCGATGAACACCATTTACATGCACGGCACCGAAGAACAGAAGCAAACCTTTCTGGTACCGCTGACCGAAGGCCGCTGGATGGGCACCATGTGCTTAACCGAGCCGCAGTGTGGTACCGACCTGGGTCAGGTAAAAACCAAAGCCGAACCGAACGGCGATGGCTCTTACAGCGTAACCGGCACCAAGATTTTTATTTCGTCCGGTGAACACGATTTAACCGACCAGATCGTGCACATCGTACTGGCCCGTCTGCCCGATGCGCCGAAAGGCACCAAAGGGATTTCGCTGTTTATTGTGCCGAAATACAACGTTAACGCCGATGGTTCGCTGGGCGAGCGCAACGCCGTGAGCTGTGGCTCCATTGAAGAAAAAATGGGTATTCACGGTTCGTCGACCTGTGTGATGAATTTCGACGGCGCCAAAGGTTTTCTGATTGGCCCTGAGCACAAAGGCCTGATGTGCATGTTCACCTTTATGAACACTGCGCGTATCGGTACGTCGATTCAGGGCGTGGGATCTGCCGAATTGTCCTTCCAGAATGCGCTGCCGTACGCCCGTGAGCGTCGTTCCATGCGTTCTCTGAGCGGCACCAAAAGCCCGGATCAGGTTGCCGATGCGCTGATTGTGCACCCGGATGTGCGCCGCATGCTGCTGACGCAGAAAGCCATCGCCGAAGGCGGCCGTGCCATGCTGTACCACGCTGCGCGGCTGGCTGATTTTATGATGGCGGCACACAGCAAAGGCGATACCGCGGGCTATGAAGCGTATGACGACAAACTGGGTTTCCTGACCCCGATTCTGAAAGCGTTCCTGACCGAGCTGGGTTATGAAGCCGCCAACCACGGCGTGCAGATTTACGGTGGTCATGGCTTTATCAAAGAGTGGGGCATGGAGCAGATTATCCGGGACGCACAGATTTCCAAACTGTACGAAGGCACCACCGGCGTACAGGCTCTGGACTTGCTGGGCCGGAAAATTCTGCTGGGCAAAATGAAGTCGTTTAATGAATTCCGTGCGGAAGTGAAAGACTTTATTAACACGCATAAAAACCGAAGCGACATGAAACCGCTGATCCGTCAGCTGAAGCGTTACATGTTCCAGTGGCGCGTCAATACCTTCCGTATTGCATTCAAAGCGGCCAAAAACCGCGACATGGTGGGCGCCGCATCGGTGGATTACCTGATGTATTCCGGTTACATCGCCATGGCCTTCTTCTGGGCAAAAATGGCTGATGCGGCGTACAGCGGCATTAAATCCGGTAAAGGCGATCAGGATTTTTATAAAGCTAAAATTCAGACGGCTGAATTCTATTTCGACCGGTTACTGCCACGCGCCAAAGGCCACGGCAAGATGATGCTGAAAGATCCGAAATCTCTGATGCAGATGAAAGACGAGCATTTCACGTTCTGAATCAGGCGCTGGCCAGGGGCAGGAGTAAATGAATAATTTGCTGTTGCTCCTGCTGCTGGCAACTTAATTCAGCGTTGTAGCGTAAACCACACAGCGCTTTGCACAGGCGGAACGCCCGGCTGTTGGGATCGGCCTGCCAGTGCGCTGCCGGCAGGGTTATACGCATTTCCAGATGATCTTCCCGTACCCATATATGCAGACTCAGCGGTTTTGGTTCCGGGCTGCTGTTACGGTCTGGGGTGTGTTCTGAGTGGGCGCTGCTAAGCAGTAGCGTCCGCAATATAAATTCCGGAATAGCGGGATTTTCCTGCACCAGTAACGACAGCGGAATGTGCAAATCGGCTTTCAGGCCGTAAGCGCTGTGCCAGTGTTGTGCCTGTTGCCGCAGCCAGTCACAGAAATCCAGGCTGGTTCTCTGAGCGTATAAATCCAGAGCAAAAAACGCCTGCCATTGCTGCACGGCAGGCAGCGGATACATGGTCTGCCATTGTTGAATGTCTTCAGCAATCAGCGCACAGAGGGTTTGTATGTAATGGGGTTGGCGACCAGAACGCAGGCGTTGAATCTGGCGGTTCTGATCATTCAGTTTACGCTGCAAGGCTTCTTTGGCTTCGTACAGCTCCTGGGTTTGGCGGGCAATTTCCTGTTCCTGCTGCTGCCGCATCTGGTTTAGTTGTTCGCGGGCTTTTAATTCTTTGCTGCGGTCGACCATGCAGATTAATACCTGCTCCGGACGGTTGTCCTGATAACGGATCACCTGCAGGCTGATATCAAAAAAGCGTTCTTCCTGCTGTTTGTCGAGCATGCGGAAGCTGTCGTGCAGGCGCACCTGATGGCCACGTAATAATTGCCGGATACGCTCAATCTGCTGCTCTGCTTCGGGGCCACAGATGCGGCTGATAAAAAACTCCATGGGCTGGCGCAGGGTTTCAATATCCAGTTCGTTACTGCCGATCTGACTGGCAAAGTGATTGTTGCAATGAAAACTGTCCTGACTCAGATCGTAGCGACAAAAGCCCAGCGCAGCGTTGTCAACCGCCATGGCCAGCTGGTGTTGCAGTTGTTTGCGTTGTTCGTGTTCCTGTTCACGCAGGCGCAGGTCGTCCTGCAGAGTGGCGCGCATTTTGTTGATGGCTGCTGCTACATAACTGAGTTCATCGCGCGGATCTCCGGGGCGGTCTACGGTCAGTTCCAGATCCGGGTTTTCCAGGCTGAAGGCACTGGCCCAGTCGGCCATGCGTTGCAGGCGGCGGGCAATCAGCCGGTGCACAATCAACAGCAGCATGACCGCCACTGAAAATATCAGCAGAAACTGACTGAGAAGAATTTCCACCGCCCGGCTGATTAACGCGTTGTAAAGATCGTCATAATTCTGGCTTACCCGTAACGAGCCAAGCGGCAGCGTACCGTTGTTATTCTGGTATTGCAGCGGAATGACCAGCCGCTGGTCTGACTTGCGGTACAAATCGCCCAGACTGTGCAGAACGGTGCCTTCGTGATCCAGCTGCACATACACCACGCCGGGAAAATTACTGACACCCTGTAACAGGGTTTCCAGCTGACGTTTGTCAAAGTTCCACAGGCTGTAGGTGATGCTGTCCTGATAACTGCTGCGGATTTGCTCTAAGGCTTTGTTGTATTCCGCAACCCCTTGCCGGTAGTCCGTCCACAGCATCAGGGCGCTGGCCAGTACAGCAATCAGGCTGCTGATACCCAACAGAGAATACAGCAGACGCCGGCCAATCGGCGCGATGGCATCAGCAGCAGGCAGATCAGAAGCGGGTGTATCAGCCACGGTGGCGTGTCATCCATACAACAAAGTGCATTAACTATAGCTGCCCGGCGTTTTACTGCCCTGCAAAAAAGAATAATTTTTATGCCAATGTGAACGCTGAAATACGCCTGACCTTAGTGAAACTTGATTTGCCACAAGAAAAACAGGGGTTTGCGTTTATCAATTTTTGAGTATTGACCTGAATCAAAATAGGCAGCCGGAAGCAGGGTAGTCTGGCGCCATCTGGTTCTTACCTGTAATGAGGAAGTTAATATGAAAATGATGAAAACCCTGCTGGCTGCTGCTGTTGTTGCTGCGTCTGTACCTGCCATGGCTTATGAAGCCGGCGATATGATGGTGAAGGCAGGTGTTATTAACGTAAACCCGAAATCAGACAATATTGATCTGGGTGCTCTCGGAAAGGCTCAGATTGACGACAATACTCAATTGGGTCTGACTTTCACCTATATGGTAACCCCACAAATCGGTGTTGAAGTGTTAGCAGCAACTCCGTTTGAGCATGACGTGACTTTGGGTGGCGCTAAGATTGCCA
>JAEWQT010000045.1 GCA_023399105.1 Pseudomonadota bacterium
TGTTCGTAATCCAGCAGGGCCTGCAGCTGATTTTTAAGATCGTGCACGACGGCCGCGACCAGTTGTTCAAATCTCATCCTTGCTCCTTAACCGGTTACAGACCGGCAGCCCGTTTCAGGCGCAGAAAGGTACTTTTCAGACGTTCATAGCGCTCAAAGCGCTCATCCGTTTCGCCCACTTTGCCGATGCGCTGAAAGTAGCGGTAACAATCTTTCAGTTGTCCGACATCCATTTGCGTGGTTTCGATCAGGCTGATTTTGGCCTGAATGGCGTTCAGCAATACGCTGATACCGGCTTCCTCGTAGGTGGCGGCTTCGTCGAAAGCGGCCACGGCACTGGCAAAGTCTTTCTTTTCATAGCAGCTGACGCCCTGGGTATTGAGCGCGGCGGTATGATCGCGGATAACCATTTTATTCAGGTTTTCTTCCAGCGCGTTGATCTGCTGCAAGGCGGTTTCATCGGCGCCGCTGTCTTTCAGCTGCTGCAACAGGTTTTTGGCTTTCACATGCTGATTGGTGTCGATGTAGGCCTCGGTCATCTGCAGCTGTTGATCGAGGGTGGGTTTTTTCAGCCGCTGCAGTATTTCTTCAGCGCGCTGGGCTGCCAGCCGGCCGTTGTCTTCATCGCCCAGCGCCTGCCAGGTTTTACCCTCAACGATGCAGGTGGCAAACATAATATCGTCCTGACCGGCGTAATCCTGGCGCAGCTCTTCAATGGCTTTAAAGGCTTTGTCTGACAACTGGCGCAGCTCGCGGCTGTTTGCCTGAGCATTGCTGTTGGCCAGTGACTGGCGCACTGCCGTCACAAAATGCAGATAGTTGGAGGACGTCTTGTAGCAGGAATAACGCCCCAGCCGGATAGCCTGCTCAAAGGCGGCCTCAGCCACCGGGAAGTCACCGTTATCGTAGGCGATGCGGCCCAGCTCCATTTGCCGCAGCACGGCTTTGGGGGAAATGGCCACGGCTTTCTGGAGTTCCTGCTGGGCTTTCAGGGGCTCACCCATGCTCAGCAAAATGGTGGCGCACCAATCGTGGCACTGCACATACATGGGGTGGGCCTGCAGCGTTTGTTGCAGCAAGGCCAGGGCGCTGCGCGAATCGCCGAGCAGATGCATGCACACCGCCTGCCCCATGCGCGCCCAGGCGACGGAGCGTTTGTCGAGCAGCTGTTCGTAAGCCTGCAGGGCGTCTTGATAGCGTTTCTGGCGCAGGTACAGCTTGCCCAGAATGCGGGTCAGCGGCATCAGCAAGCGGGGTTTCTCCGCCAGCATCGCCGTGGCCAGAGCAATGGCTTCATCGGGATGGCCGGCATCGATGGCCAGGTCGATGGGCAAAATTTCCTGTTTGGTGTTCAGAATCCGGATCAGCCGTTCACGCAGCATGTTCAGGGTGAAGGGCTTGGTGATGTAATTATCCGGCTCATATTCCAGCGCCCCCATCACCATGTCGACGGCATTTTCACCGGTGACCAGTATGAACAGGGAGGTGGATTTGAGGCGATGACAGTAACGGGCTTCTTCCAGCACCTGCTGGCCGTCTTTACCGCGGCCGAGGTTGTAGTCGGACAGCACGATGTCGTACTCATGCTCCATGATCCGTTGCGAGGCTTCGCGGCCATCGGTGGCGGTATCAATCTGGGTGGCGCCCAGCAGGGTGACCATTTTCTTCAGTGAGCTGCGCGCCTGCACCAAGTCATCGATGATCAGAATGCGCTTGTTCTGCAGAGCCTGTTCAATGTTCAGCATAAGTCGGTTTCTGTGGTTAGTGCGGCAATTTTAGCAGAGCCAGCCGCGCTTGCCGCGCTGGATAGCATCTGTTGGTGTTGTGGTTGCTGCGCTCATGGCAAGGTTGTTTGAACTTGCCAGAGCAGGGCCAGCGGTTACACTGGCGCGGTCATGCATTAAGGACAAAGAACGTGAAGGTATTCGTGGGGTATCTGATTGTCGGACTGTTGCGTCTGATTGGCCGCATTCCGTTTCCGGTAGCACAGCGTCTGGGCGTTGGCCTGGGGCGCTTGCTGTTGCGTTTCCGTAACCGTTCCCGCGAGGTGGCACGGGTGAACCTGCAGCTGGTGTATCCGCAGCTGACAGAGACCGACCGCCAGGCACTGTTGCGCGAGGTGCTGGAAGAAAGCGGTAAGGCCGGTGCCGAAATGGGAACCATGTGGGGGGGCTCGCCGGACAAAGGCCGGCAGCTGATCCGTAAGGTGCATAATCCGGAGATTCTGACCGCCGCCCTGCAGTCGGGCCGTGGGGTGTTGTTGTGTGTGCCACATCACGGTAACTGGGAAGTGCTGAACCATCTGATGACCCTGCACACGCCGCTGACGGCGATGTATCGGCCGGCGAAAAACCCGGTGCTGGACCGCTGGATGCGCAGCAGCCGCGAGCAAACAGGCATTGGTCTGGTACCGACCACCCGTGGCGGCGTGATGGCGCTGTTTCGTGGCCTGGAGGCTGGTGGTGTGGTGGCTATTCTGCCCGATCAGGAACCGAAGCTGCAGAGCGGTGTGTTTGCGCCGTTTATGGGCGTGGAAACCTTAACGCCGAAGTTGCCCCATGATTTATTACGCAAAACCGGCGCGGTGGCGATCTTTGCGTTTGCCGAACGGCTGCCGGATGCGCGGGGCTTTGAGGTGCATTTTCTGCAACCGGACGACGCGATTTACAGCGACGATGCCCGCACCTCAGCCAGCGCCATGAACGAAGCCATTGAGCGCTGCGTGGCGGTATGTCCGGCGCAGTATCAGTGGACCTACAAGCGTTTTAAAACCCGCCCCGATAACGGCATCAATCCTTACAAGGGGTTGTAACAGGCATCAGGGGCGTACGCCCCTGTTATTCCACCTGCTTTAACAGCTCTTCCATGATGTCGTCCATCGACACCAG
>JAEWQT010000093.1 GCA_023399105.1 Pseudomonadota bacterium
ATTGGAAAGGGAGCAGTGAACGCGTGGATTTACAGCAACTATTGAATAATGCCCGGCGCAATGAGGCGCTGTTGCGCCGGCTGCAGGCGTTTGAATTACAGTTGTTGTCTTGTCAGAGCTGGAGTGACCTGCTGCGGTTACTGTTACAGGGGCTGCCTGAGCAGTTTGGCCTGGATGACATCAGGCTTTGTCTGGTCGATGCCGATGGTCAGTTGTATCAGTCCATGGGGCAGTCTTTGACCCCGGAACAGGCCTCCTGGCTGGAAGCACTGGAATTTGTTACCCACTTGCCACAGTGCCGGTCGGGGTCGGTGGCGGTCAGTCCACCCTGGCACAGTGGTTTGTTGTTACCGTTGTTGCGACATGAACGCTGCCTGGGTAGGCTGACGTTGTTTTCCAGCCGTGCTGATCGGTTCAGTGA
Source organism: Pseudomonadota bacterium (assembly GCA_023399105.1). Classification (GTDB taxonomy): domain Bacteria; phylum Pseudomonadota; class Gammaproteobacteria; order Pseudomonadales; family Oceanobacteraceae; genus Venatoribacter. Next base: position 422 of record JAEWQT010000093.1, read on the forward strand.
TGGTATGGCAACCGATTTTCTGCAGCATCTGGCGGCGGTGATTGCCGCCTGTGTGGTGATGGTACAACAAAGTGAACAGCAGGCTCGGCTGGCACTGACCGACCCGCTGACCGGGGTGGAAAACCGCCGCGGGTTTAAGCGTTTATACACCCGCGAGTGGGCGCGAGGGTTGCGGCAGTTTCATGAAGTTGCCGTTATTCTGCTGGATCTGGATTATTTCAAGCAGGTGAATGACCAGCATGGTCATGCCACCGGTGACCGTGCTTTACAGGCGCTGTGTAATACCTTACGGCAGGTAGTACGGCCTTCTGACCCCATTGGCCGGCTTGGCGGTGAAGAGTTTGCCCTGCTGGTGCCCGGTTGTTCATGGGCGCAACTGGAAGGGCTGGTGCCGCGTATTCAACAGGCTATCCGACAAATGGATGTGCGTAATGACCGTGGCCAACCGGTTACCATGGCTGCTTCCGGCAGTTATCTGGTATTAACGCCCAAAGCCCACAGTAGTGTTGAGCTGGATCAGGTGATCCGGCTGCTGGATAAGTATCTTTATAAGGCTAAGGCACAGGGGCGGGATTGTTTTCTGGCCGCCCGGCCACCGAATTAAATCGTACAGAAAGGATTGTTGATGAACGAACAGCATTATCCGCTGGTTATTCCACAGCCGGCCAAACCTGCGGAACAAAAAAGCCGGCATCTTCCTTACGGTGAACGCCTGAGCCGGGCGCAGTACGAGCGGGAAAAGCAAAGTCTGCAGATTGAACTGCTGAAGCTGCAGAACTGGGTGCGTGAAACCGGTGAAAAAATCGTTATTTTGTTTGAAGGCCGTGATGCAGCCGGTAAAGGCGGCACCATTAAGCGCTTTATGGAACACCTGAACCCGCGTGGTGCGCACGTGGTGGCGTTGGAAAAACCCAGCGAAACGGAACGCACCCAGTGGTATTTTCAGCGTTATATCCAGCATTTACCGGCCGCCGGTGAAATGGTGTTTTTTGACCGCAGCTGGTACAACCGCGCCGGTGTTGAGCGGGTGATGGGCTTTTGCAGTACCGAAGATTATATGGAATTTATGCGTACTGTGCCGGAACTGGAACGAATGCTGGTGCGCTCCGGCATTCGCTTATTCAAATTCTGGTTTTCGGTTAGCCGGGAAGAGCAGCTGCGGCGTTTTCAGAGCCGTCAGATTGACCCGCTGAAACAGTGGAAACTCAGCCCCATTGATCTGGCGTCACTGGATAAATGGGACGATTACACCGATGCCAAAGAAACCATGTTTCATTACACTCATCACAGTGATGCGCCCTGGACGGTGATTCGTTCGGACGATAAAAAACGCGCCCGTCTGAATGCCATGCGTTTTGTTCTGAATCAGTTTGATTACCGGCATAAATCACCCAGTCTGGATTTAACCCCCGATCCGCTGATTGTGCAGCCGGCCACTGCTGCGCGGGAAGCCTAGGAATGCGCGATCGCCCGCATTATCCGCATGCCCAGAAAGTGGTGGAAAATTTCCGCCGGGTGCTGGGAGACGAGCTGTGCAACAGCATCGGTGATTATCATTTCAGTACGCTGGAGGTACTGATCGAATCGGCCATCAATACCAGCGTCATGGATGCCATGCAGCTGGCTGAAAAAGACGTGGAAGAATTACTGAAAAAATTGCGTAACCACACCCGCCGCTGAGGGCGGGTGTGGTGCGGGTGGTAAGAGGCCCGTTAAGATTTGGGGCTGAAAATCAGGGTGAAGCTAACCGGCACCACTTCGCTGATGCGTTCCAGCTTGGCAATGTCCCGCAGTTTCTGAATACCGGCGGTTAATTCAAACTGGTCTGCCTGCACCAGCACGGGTTTCAGGCTGGAGACCACCAGGCGGCCATCGGCGGCCGGCACAATTAATACCGGTACCGATACGTCAGCTTCCAGACCATGCAGATTCAGTTTGCCGGTCAGGTCATAGGTCTGAATGGCACCGGCGGCAGCCTGTTGCAGCACTTTGGTATTCACTTTGGCGGTCAGGGTGGCGCTGGCAAAGCGGCTGGTTTCAAACAGCATTTCCTGCATGCGGGTATCGCGGATCGGAATGGCGGTATCAACGCTGGTCAGATCAATGCTCAGTGTTGCTTTACCGTCCTCGGCAATGTTGCCCTGCATCCGGTTAAAGCGATGAATTTCAGCCAGATGGGTATTTTTGAACGACATAAAGGTCAGTTCAGACGGTTGCTCCAGCTGCCAGCCGGCCTGAACGGCGGCCGTGGCTAGCAGAAATAATGGGGCCAGTAACAGAGTACGCATTGCAGAGTCCTTATTATCAGTAACGGGGGTTATTGCAGTAGGGTTACAGCGGGAAAACGGTAGCTTACCAGCCACTGCAGTTCACGCTGAACCGCAGGCTTGTGATGCTCTTCCAGGCTCCAGCGTTCCCGGTCGAGACGGAATTGTTCTTTTTTCGGTAGCGCCCTGTAAGCCTCCAGAATGGGCATGGCGGAAGTGGCTTCATGATGCTTGCGCAGGGTGGCCAGCTCATCCAGTTGCCAGGCATCGGGATCAAGGGCGCTGATTAAATACTGAATGCGCAACACGCCTTCGGTAATTTCACATTGTTCTGCCAGTACGGCGCGGGCAATAAAGCGTATGTCCTGCAGCAGTTCCAGCTGGCGGTTACGCAGCTGCAATTCGGCCTGGGCCTGTTCTTCCTGTTGAGCCTGATGCAGCTTTTTTACCTTGGTGGTCAGATGCCAGGCGTAATAAGCCAGTGCCGCGATAATGATCAGCGCCGCAATAATCAGCAAGGTGTAAGTCAGAGTCATGGCAGTTACCGGGTCAGCAAAGGACGGAACCGCATCATACCCAGCAGGGCGGCAAAAATTAACCTGCAGTTTGCAGGGGTATCAGTCCTGACAGAGCGTACAGTCACCGGCACCGCTGCTGCCTTCGCGGTAGCGCACCCGTATACGGGGGCCTTGCTGCGGAATAATCACAAAGCGGCGGCCGTCACGGCCGCTGGTGGGTGTATTTTCTGTATGGTCAGCCGAGCTGATCTGAGGGTTGTCGGCCGTTTGTGGCACGGGGTCAGATTTATGTTCGGGTGCTGTCATCAGCAGTGCCCCAGTTCGCGCAGTGCTTCACTGGCGGTAAAGAAAATCCGTCCCGGTGCCAGTTGCGGCAACAGGTCGGTGCGTTGCAGGCGGTCCATCACCGGTCCTTTAAACTCGGCCAAATGCAGTTGTACGCCACGTTCGCGCAGATCCTGTAACAGATGCTGCAGGGTTTCGAGGCCGATGTAATCAATGTGATTAATGGCGCTGCCGACCAGCACCACATGTTGCACATCGGGGCGCTGTTGCAGGCTGTTTTCAA
>JAEWQT010000188.1 GCA_023399105.1 Pseudomonadota bacterium
GCTTCCGGACGCTGCCAGTAACCTTTCATTACCTGCGGACCTTTAACACACAACTCGCCCGGCTCACCCAGGGGCAGTTCATCACCGGCATCGTCAATCACTTTACAGGCGGTGCCAGCCACCGGCATACCGATGGTGCCCAGCTTGATGTAACCCGGCGGGTTGAAAGAAACCACCGGAGAGGTTTCGGTCATGCCGAAACCTTCGGCAATTTCACAACCGGTGACGGCTTTCCACTGGTCTGCAGCGTCTTTGGTCAACGCCATGCCGCCGGAGATGCTCAGCTTCAGTTTGCTGAAGTCGATATTACGGAAGGCTTCCTGGTTGCACAGTGCAACAAACAGCGTGTTCAGGCCAACAAAGCCGCTGAACGGTGTAGATTGCAGCACCTTGATAAAGCCCGGAATATCGCGTGGGTTCGGAATCAGGATGGAATGGTTGCCGGTTTCCAGCATCACCATGCAATGCACGGTAAAGGCGTAGATATGGTACAGCGGCAGCGGCGCCACCACGGATTCTTTGCCCTCTTCCAGCACCATGTTGAACAGACCATGACACTGCATCATGTTCGCCATCAGGTTGCGGTGGGTCAGCATCGCGCCTTTGGCCACGCCGGTCGTGCCGCCGGTGTATTGCAGCACGGCTACGTCGTTACGGTCGACTTTGACCGGGCTGAACGACTTGCCAGCGCCTTGTTTCAGCGCATCACGCAGGTTAACCGCACCGGCAATATGGTAAGCCGGCACTTCTTTTTTAACGTGCTTGAGAACGGTGTTGATCAGGGTGCGTTTAACCGCCCCGTGCATATCACCCACCTGAGTAACAATCACATGCTTGATGCCGGTGTTCGGTAATACTTTTTCCGCTTTGGCAGCCATATTGGCCAGCACCACCAGAGCTTTGGCACCAGAGTCGTTGAACTGGTGTTCCATTTCCCGTTCGGTGTACAACGGGTTGGTATTAACCACCACCATACCGGCACGCATGGCACCGAATACCACGATTGGGTATTGCAGAACGTTCGGCAGCTGCACCGCAATACGGTCACCGGCCTGCAGACTGGTTTCGTTTTGCAGGTAGGCGGCGAAGGCTGCGGTTTGCTTATCCAGCTCGGCATACGTCAGGGTTTGCCCCAGACAGGTAAACGCCGGATTGCTGGCAAAACGCTTGACGAAACCATCAAAAATTTCGACCAGTGAATTGTGCTTATCGGGATCAATCGTACGCGGATACCCTTCCGGATAACGTTCCTGGAAAAATTCTTCGTTCATACCGCCTCCTGAATCACCCTGATTATCGTTATTGGCAGGGTTGTGTGAATATCAATATGGCACCGGCCGGCTCCCCACTGGTTTACCCGGGCCAAAAAGCAGCGCGAGTTTACCTGTTTTCTGCAGGCCCGGCAAAATACCACCCGGCCGGGTTTACAAAATGACACAGCCCGCGCTATACCCTGCAGTGACATCACATTAAAAATGACCAATTTATGAACAAGATTGAAATACAGACCACCGACCAGCAGAGATTGATCGTTCGTCACTGGCCCCATCCGGCTCCCCGTGCACGGTTACAAATTCTGCATGGCATGGCCGAACACTGTGAACGCTACCAGTCGCTGGCGGAGTTTCTGCAACAGCAGGGGTTTGAGGTGATTGCGCATAATCACCGCGGCCATGGTGAACGCGGCCCGACCGGACATTTTGCAGATCAGGATGGCTGGAACAAAGTGCTGGCCGATGTCAGCACCGCGCAGCAGGTGGGTAACCCGCAGGTACCGTTATTTTTACTCGGCCATTCCATGGGCTCTTTTATTGCCCGCAGCTGGGCAGTGCGCCACGGTGAACGCTTACAGGGGTTGCTGTTATCGGGTTCCAATCAGCAGGAGCCGGGCTTGTTTTATCTGGGCCGCTCGGTGGCCTGGTTGCTGCAGCGCCTGCAGGGTGGCCAGCATTTGTCCGGAATCATGAACTGGCTGTCGTTTGCCGCCTTCAATAAACCCTTTCAACCGGTCCGTACCGGCTTTGACTGGCTCAGCCGCGATCCGTATGCTGTGGACCAGTATATGGCTGACCCTCTGTGCGGGCACCTGTGCAGCCTGCAGCTGTGGCAGGATGTATTCGGCGGTCTGATTGAAATCGTTAACCCGGACAATGCCCGCAAGATACCGGTAACCTTACCCCTGTATCTGTTCGGTGGCGATCAGGATCCGGTGGGGCGATTTGGTAAAGGTTTACCGGCACTGGCAGAACTGTTTGCACGCACCGGTCATGACAAACTGACGCTGCGACTGTACTCTGAAGGCCGGCATGAAATGCTGAACGAATTAAACGCCTCGGATGTTTTTAACGATTTGCTGCAATGGCTGAACCAGCAATTGCCAGCCTGATACCCACGAGAATCTACTGTATGGAAACTGTAACCAACCGCCCTTTTAATGAAATTAATCCCGGTGACCGCTGCCAGCGCAGTCATACCGTTACTGAACAGGATCTGCAGTTATTTGCCGCCGTTTCCGGCGACCGCAATCCGGTGCATCTGGATGCCGACTACGCGGCCACCACGCCATTCAAAGGCCAGATTGCCCATGGCATGTTTACCGGCGCCCTGATTTCTGCGGCACTGGCCATGGATTTACCCGGCCCGGGCACGGTGTACCTGGGCCAGAATCTGTCATTCCGCAAGCCGGTGATGATTGGCGATGAACTGACCGTGATACTGGAAGTTACCGCCAAGCACGAAAGCAAACCCATCGTAACCCTGGGCTGCACCGTCACCAATCAGGACGGTAAAGTGGTTGCCACCGGCGAAGCCACGGTAATGGCGCCCACCGAGAAAATGACCGTGCCGGTTCCGGCGCTGCCAGCAATTCAGATTGGTTAAGTAATAAAAAAAGCGGGCAACAGCCCGCTTTTTTTATGGCACAACTTTTATGGCACAAAACGGATTGGAAATTCCGTTACCGCCACCGCAACCGGCTTGCTGCCGAAATCCATACGCCGGCACTGCATAACCAGTCGTTTATGCAGATCGTCATCCTTCAGCTCACTACTGCTGACGGAACAGGACGATACTTTGCCATCCGGCTGAATTTCCGCTTTCAGCGTTACCGAACCCGCCAGTGCCGAGTTACGCCGCAGAGCCATGCGGAACTGGCGGTCGAAATGAATGCGGTGGTCTTCAATCACCGTACGCAATTCTTCCTGTGTCCGTCCCCGGGCTTCCGCCACCGCCTGCTGCTGCTCTTCGTTCAGCTGCACTTCGGTCAACTGACGATCCTGCAGCTGTTCGCCTACCGTCGCTTGCGTCAGTTGCGAGGTATCCACCCCACCCGAGGTGCGGGCAACCGCATTACGGTCCACCACTGAACCGACATCGGTCGCTTGCTGACCGGCGTTGGACAGGTGTCGGCTGGCCGTATTCAGCTCTTGTACCGGCACCTGGCTGCGCAGACTTTGCAGAGCACTTAAGGCTTCACCGCCAAAACGCTCGCGGGCTTTTTCGCGGGCCTGTTCGCGTTGTTCCTGCGTCGCCTGCACTTTGGGTTCCGCCTTTGGTTTTGGCTGCGGTTTCGGCGGCTCGGGTTTTACCTCCGGCACGGGTTTGGGCTCGGGTTCCGGCGCCGTTTTTTTCTCTTCCGGCGGAGGCGTCACGGGCTTGGGTGCTTCGGCTTTTTTGCGTTCCAGCACCCGCGCCAGTTGTGGCGGTAATTTTTCCAGTTCGGCCCGGTCAGGTTGTGGCAGGCTGATGCGCGGAATAATCAAACCGGGGACCAGTACCAGAGCCAGCAGTAAAACCAGAATAACCCCGAAGCGGCGTTTATCGGCACTGTCATTCCAGGGCAGTTCCGGTGTGCGGTAATAGAGCGTCATCCGCCACCTCCGCCGCCCGGTAAGGTTTGATTAACCGCCAGAGAAATATGATTGAATTGCGCTTTGGCACAGGTATTCATCACTTTTTTCAGCAGCGTATAGGCAATGTCTTTGTCGCCCATAATGGTGACCGGCCGGCCTTGTTCACCGTCGGCCAATGGTGTGCGGGCAGCCAGATATTCCAGTTCTTTTTTCAGCTCGGGAATCTCTTCACCACTGACCGCAGCAGCGGCGCTGGACGACGTAATAACCCGGCCCTGCACCATAATATCCTGCTGGCTGATCATAATAGTGACCTGCTCAGCCGGTTTGTTATCCGCTAAGGACGCCGGCAACTGAATGGCATCGTTATTCTGCACCTCGACTTCAGCCTGATTCACCATCAGGAAAAACACCAGAATGGTAAAAATATCCATCAGAGCGGTCAGGTTAAGGCCGGACTTATTGGCGTTGCGTTTATGGTTGCGCTGCATCCGCAGCGCCCGGCGTGACATTTTCATGGTGTCACCTCCGGCGCATCACCCAGAGAAATTTCCGGGAATAGCGTCGCATCCACCAACGACGCAGCCACCACGGCCGGGTATACCCGCACCGTGTCCATCACCGTGACCAGGGTCTGGTAATCAATGTCCGGCGAGGACAACAGACCGATGTCTTTTTTCGTGGCAAAGCCCGGATTTTTCTTAATATCCTGCAGCGCCAGTGACAGGGCATTAAAATCAAACTGCGCTCCGCTTTTGGGCAGGCTCAGTAAGGATTCTGTCTGTTGCTGATAAGTACGGGTTATTTCAAACCCCTGTGAGCGGATCACGACATTCAGCGTTACGTCTTCCGGATTAACCACCGACTCGGGCTGATCACCCGAAGGCAGCCTGAGATCCAGTACCGCCAGTTGTGAGAACACCATGTTCATCAGCAACACCGGCACCAATACGATCATCAGATTCATAAAAGATGTAACGTTGAGCTCCGCCTCTTCTTTTATTCGCTTGTGGCGTCTCATGGGCATTTACATCTCAGTTGCTGCTGGTGGTCTGACCTGCTTTACGCTCAGTAATAATATTGAGGAATTTCACCCCGGCCATCTCAATGCTGTCGACAATTTCATTGGTTTTGGATTGCAGATAGCTGTGCAGCAGAATCAGCGGAATGGCGGCCATCAGACCGAAGGCGGTGGTGTTCATGGCGACCGAAATACTCTGGGATAACAGCGCCGCTTTTTCCGCCGGTGCGGCGTTAGCCACGGCCGTAAAGGCGGCGATCAGACCCATAATGGTGCCCAGCAGGCCCATCAGAGTAGCGATATTGGCCAGGGTGGCGACGTACTGGGTACGTTTTTCCAGTTGTGGAATGGCTTCCATCAGGCCTTCCTCCAGCGCGTACTCAATTTCTTCACGACGCTGACTGCCGGGAATACGGGCAATGGCGGCTGAGAAAATACGGCTGATTTTGCTGTCGGAATTATTGGCGTAATTCAGGGCCGCGCGCATATCGCGTTTTTGCAACATCGGCAGCATGTCGTCAAAGGCACGACGGTTACTGGATTTTTCTTTCAGCAAAAATAACAAGCGTTCCAGCGCAATGGCCAGACCGATGGCCATCACAATGGCAATCGGATACATAAAGGCACCGCCTTCCTGAAAAAAGCGAATAATGGCGTCCATATTTTCCCCCGCAATGGTGTAAGAATGTTTTATCGTTATTGGCGTTATTAATTTTTATATAGCGTTATTTATGCCGGTTTTATTGCCTGCTGGCAAGGCTGTTAATCCGGTCGTTCCGGTTTCAGTGTCTGCCCGGCCTGCTGCATTTCCTGCTGCAGGCGTTCGGCACTGAGTGGTTGTAACCAATGCTGCTGATAGCGTTTTACCGGTGCCTGTAAACGGCCGGTACCCGGTGCTTCGCGCCAGGGCGTAATGGTCATTACCCCCGGCTGTTCCTGAGTACCCTGAATGGAAATACCTTCCAGCCGGATCACCTGTTCCGGGCGCGCCCACAGCAACGCCGGCAGCAATAACAGTAACCCGGTTATTATGCTGCGCATATTCAACCTCCCTCACCCGCAACCTGACTGCTTTGCCGACGCTGTAAATCGGTTATCCACATCGCCAGCGTGCTGTCACCCTCGCCAGCGAGCTGCCAGGCGCGCTGGTATTGTTGCAGGGCATTGTTCAGATCCTGCAGATACAGGTCATAGAGAATACCCAGATTAAAGGGAATGTCGGCATCGTCCGGTGCACAGGTCGCCGCCGTTAAATAGCTCTGTTCGGCGGCGCTGAAATCGCCGTTATGGCGCTGCAGTAACGCCAGGGTTTTCCAGGCCGGGCAATAATGTTCATCGAGCTGACGGGATTTTTCCGCCGCCGCCAGACCGGCGGCGTAATCCTGCAGCTGCAGTTGTGCCAGCGCCAGGTTGGTATAAATACCGGCAAACTCCGCGCCCTGCTCCAGCATGGCCTGCCAGTGAGCAGCCGCTGCTGCCCAGGCGCTGTCCTGCATCAGCACCAGCCCTTGCTGATAACGCTGCTGAATATCGGCAGTCAGCGGATCGATGACGTCCGGCACGGCTGGCGGCGCCGGTTGCAGCAGACTGCAACCGCTCAGCCACAGCAGCAGCAATAACGCCGGTGCTTTAACGGATAGCGTCCACATAAGCGGCTACCTTTTCCTGTTTGTTGTATTGCCCGGGCATCAGCCCGGACAAGGCGCTGAAACTTTCGCGCACCCAGTTATCGTACAGGCCGTCGCGGGTACGGCCGGCATTGGTCTGGTGAATTTCAATGGCCGCCTCATCCAGTGGAAACGCCTGTTCTTCCAGCAGGTACTGATATTCCTCCTGCTCCAGCTCATCCAGGCCGGCCGGACGCTCGGAATTCATCAGCGCTTTGCTCATACCGGCGTACAGCTGGCCGAGCCGGAAGGTGGCGGCGGTGGTAAATTCCTGCACTTCCAGTTTGGCGGCCTGGGTATAGCGTTTCTGGGCAGTTTGCAGCGCTGCATTTTTACGCTGAATGCTGGCCGCCAGCGGCTGGCTGAGGCGGATTTTCTCGTACCGCAGACGCTCAGCTTCGCCCAACTGAAAGGCGGCACTGGCGGCCAGATAGCGGGAACGGTCAGTCTGCTCCGATCCGGCGTTGTTGTGCAGCCGGATGATTTTATTCAGCCAGAACTGACGTTTGCTCTCTTCGCCGGCCGCAGCATAGAGCTGATCGAGCTGGTAATGGGCTTCCAGGGCGGCATCCAGCGGTTGTGGGAACTGGTGTGCGTAATGACGATAGGCCAGCAAGGCCTTCGCATCATCGCCACCGCGCTGGTAATACTGCGCGGTCTGGTAACAGGCAATGCGTTGCTGCTGCAAGTCGCTGTGGTGGCGGCACCAGTGTTCCAGTTCACCCGCTGCTGCTGTCCAGTCCTGCTGTTCTTCGTAAGCCGCAATCAATTTGCTGGGAATATCGGCCGTTAACCGATGTTGCGGGTATTGCCGGCGGAACTGCAGCAATACCTGTACCGCTTGCGGGTAATCCGCCATCTGCATCAGCAAGGTCGCTGCGTCGTATTCGGCGGCGATGCGGCTGTTGCTTTCCGGAATCACGGTAGCCAGCCGCAACCAGTGCTGAACCGCGCTGCGGGGATCGCCCTGCTCGCGGCTGTGCAGACCTTGTTGATAAATACTGGCGGCAATTTTTTCGCGCAGTTCTTGCACCTGAGCCGGTTTGGCCTGCTGTTGCAGCAGTGCCAGCTGCAGCGCCTGTTCGGCTTCGGCAAACTGCCCCAGCGCGAAGCTGGCATGGCCGCGCACCAACGCCGCACCATAACGATATCGGGGGGACAGATTTTGCCCGACCGCATCGGCCATGCGCGCTGTAACCAGCGCCTGCTCGTATTGCTTATCCTGCAGCAGCATTTCGGCGGTGTTCACCAGCACCGTGCCACTGCGCGGGTCCTGCGCGAACTGCTGCACAAACCGCATGGCACTGGCGATGGTAGCCTGGCGCCAGGCGGCCGCCTGGGGCGGCTCCGGACGGTGACGGTTATAGGCCAGAATGGCGGCATAACCGGCTTCGGCCGCCTGCTCATCGGCGGGATACTGATAGGCCACCGTTTCGTAATGATCGCGGGCGGCAACAAAATCCTGCAGTTCAAAGGCCACCTCAGCTAGCAGGAAATGCACCCTGGCAATATCCTCCGCCTGTGGGAAGCTGCGCACGATTTCTTCGTACCAGCGCCGTGCGGTTTGCAGTTCACGGCTGCGCTCAGCCGCAGGCTTACTCTGCTGGGCCAGCCCGTGATGGAAGCTGGCCAGATCGTGCAGGTAGGTACTCAGGCTGCGGCTTAAGGCGTTGCGCATCGCTGCATCAGTGTGCTGCTGCCAGTAGGCTGAACCAACCCCGAACAAGTCGTTGTAATAGGCTTTGTGCCGGCGGTTCAGACTGGCATAACCGGCGCTGCGATAGCCTTCAATCAGACGCTCATAGTAGGCCGGCGCCCGCCGGTCGAGCGGATAGCGCAGCACGTAAGCACGCAGGGTTGAGGCGGCACTGCGGTGAAACCCGCGCTGGTAGTAGAGGCTGGCCAGCCGATCGTAGAGCAGATATTCGTAATGACGGACGCCGTGCTGGCTGTAAAAGCGGGCAATCAGCTCCCAATCGCCGGCTTCGGCGATAATCAGCGCCATGGCTCGCAGAATATCGTCGCGCAGGGCCAGATCCCCGCCGCTGGCCGCTTCCAGGCGAGCGGCAACGGGAAATTCCTCATCCAGCACCCGGGTAAAGGCCAGCAGGCTGTCATCGTATTGCTGGTGACGGAACAAGGCCCAGCCACGCAGATAACCGGCGCTGACGTAATAAGGATTGCCGGTTCGGCCAATGGCCACTACCTGTTGGTAGGCTGCTGCCGCCAGCTCGTAATCGCCGCTGTTGTAATACAACTGCCCCAGACGGAAATGGCTCTCACTGAGATACGATGACTGCGGATGCAGGCGGATCAGATCTTCCAGCGCCGCCATGGCTTTCTGGGGCTGACCATTCAGTACGCTGGCCCGGGCCAGCTGGTAACGCACCGCATCGTTGTCGGCCCGTTCCGGGAAATGCTGTAACAGAGTTTCGTAATCACGGATGGCAGAAGCAGGCTCCGGTTCCGTTTCGCTGCCAGTGCCGGCTGGCAACAGACCATCCTGCTGCAATTCCTGTTGTTGCAGTTTCAGAGCCGCCATGCGCTGCCGTACCCGTACCTTAATGTCAGCATCATCACTGCTGCTTAAAAAGCGCTCGTAAGCCTGTAACACCTGCTCATGTGATACCGCCATCGGTTCATCCGGCAGAATGCGGATAGCACTACGCTGACTGCGGGAGTTACCGGGCTGTGCATAACCGGCACCGCCATTGCTGAAGGCCGCCAGGGTTGAGGATGAGGACGGCTGCTTTTCCGCCGCACTGCAGCCAATCAGCAGCCAGGGTAACAACAGCAGCAACAAGGATCTTTTCATGGCCGCTCCTCTGTCGGACGGTCCGGACTCTCAGCACTGGCATGGATGTGCTGCTGCAACGCATTGTCATACAGGCGGGCGATGGCCAGCCGCGCCTGGGCCTGGTAATCCTGCAGCTGGGCTTGCAGTTGCTGCAGGTGTGTCTGCAGTTGCTGTTGCAGCTGGGCTTTCTGCCGTTGTTGTAGTTGTTGCAGTTGCCGCTGTGCATCCCTGTACTGCTGTTGCAGCGTAGCAATGCGTGGGTCCAGTCCCTGGCCACGGTTTTTTGACCATTGCAGCGCCAGCCGGCTGTTGTGCAGCTGTTGCTGCAGCTGCCCGACCTGCTGTTGCAGTTGCCACCAATGCTGACGCACCTGATGGCGTCGCTGTGGCTGTTGCTGGTACAGATTCCACAGCAATACGCCACGGCTGCGCCGCCAGCGTTGCTGATACAGACTCAGGTCACGGGTCGGTGTGTTGATACGCTGCAGACTGCGGATGTGCGCCACCACCCGCTCCAGTGCCTGTACCTGGGCTGCTTCATGGCCGCTGGCGTAGGCAAATAACTGCTGCTCTTCCGCGTCTAAGCGCTGCTGCAGGCGTTCCATACGCTGTTCTGCCTGTTGCAGTTGCTGCTCGGCTTGCTGCAGACGGCTGGCGCCGTTGGCCCGGGCAAAAGCCGCCCGCCGGTTGTGCAGCGCCCCCTGCCACCACTGCAGTCGTTGTTGCTGCTGGCGGATTTCCTGTTGCAGGGTTTGTGATTCCCGCCACTGCTGTAACTGATGGCGGAAGCCTGGGGTTACCAGCAGGCCGCTGACATGATGATCCAGCGGCGTCAGCTCCGGCGCTGTCGTCAGTTGATCTTGCAGCCACTGCTGCAACTGCGCTGGCTGTTGCCAGTATTGCAGTTCATCGAGCATGCCCTGCAAATGCTGATCGACCCGTTCATAACCTTTCAGCGCCTGAGTATTGGCCTGCATTTGCTCCAGGGTGTAAGGCACGCCCAGTACCGATTCAATCACCGCCGGATGCCAGGGCTGGAAGCGTTGCTGCAACAGCCGCCAGGGTTGCAGCGCTGGCTGGTACTGTTGTTGCTGCAGCCGCGCCCAGCCAAATTGCAGCAAGGCTGGCGCACTGTAAGGAGAATTCAGCGACACCGCTCGCAGCCAGCTTTCGGCTTCAGCATAACGGCCGTTTTCAAGGGCATGAATCCCGCCCAACAACAGCATTTTGTCTTTTAACGCCTGACCTTCAGCACTGCCCGGCAGCAAAGGTAAACTGCTGCTCAGCAGCTGGCGGATATCGGCCAGCGGGGCGTCGTTGAGGATGTAACTGAGTAAGAGATTATGCCGGGCCAGTCCGGCCCACAGGTCGTTGCCCTGCATCAGCGCCAGCGTTCGCTGCGCGGCCGTCTGCAAACCAGCTTCCAGCTGGCTGGAAACCTCCATAAACAGCGCTTCCTGGCGATACGGTTCGGCCAGCGCCGGGCGTGAGCTCAGCGCCTGGGTTACCGCCTCCGAAGCTTGCTCATAATATCCGGCCGCAAACCAGCGGCGGGCCAGATAAAACCAGCTCTGCGCCGGTGCACTGACACCCTGTTGTTGCCAGTTCATATACAGCTGCTCAGCAGCCTCATTCAGCCCCAGCGCCAGCAGCAGGCTGGTTTCCAGCAGATCGGCATGGCCCTGGTGTTCTGCGCTGAGCTGCGCCCGCAGGGGTGGCAGTACGTTCAGGGCGGCGCGGTAATCCTGGTTCAGATAGTGGTAGGTAAAACTGCCCCACAACAACCGCTGCTGCGGGGTTTGTGGCTGGGTTTGCCAGTGCCGGGCGGCCTCCGGTAATAACGGCCAGGCGTCATCCGCCTGAATCAGGGCAGATCCGCACAGTAACAGCACTGACAGCCACAGACGTCGCATCATCGTTGTGCGTCCGCTGCTCACCAGGTTTGCAGCTGCAGCTGCGCACGGCGCTGCGACGGGTTGTCGCTGACCTGCAATTCCAGCAGTAACGGGCCGGTGGATTTTTTAACCACCGGAGTCAGCTGCAGCGTTTGCGGCTGGCCGCTGTTATCCAGCCCTTTCAGGGTGATCTGCAGGGCATGCTGACCAGGGCCAGCGTCCAGACTGGCCAGCGGCTGCACGGCGCCCATTTTCAGGGCCTGAATCTGACGTTCGGTGTAGATATGCAGCACCGGCGGCAGCGTCTCGCTGCGGATTTCCAGCGCCAACGGTTCAAAATATTCGCCGCCCTGCAGCGACAGATACAGAGCCAGACGGGTGGTGGCCGGACTGAGTAAATCCTGCTCCAGCTGATACAGCTCGCGGTTCAGCTTCAGCACACTCTGCTTAACCTGATTGACCTCCGCCGCCAGTGCCGCTTCACCAGCCACAGCCGGCAGCGCCAGTAACCACAGGAACAGCACTCGCACAATCGACGTTTTCATAAGCAATCTCAGGCCTCCGGGCCAGCGACAGACAAGCCGTCGAGCCATTGAATCAGAACAGGTTGGGTCAGGTCGGCCAGCTGACGCAGACGACCAGAGATGCGATGGGCCAGCACGCCATCGGGGTTAATCAGCAAAACCGCCGGAGTGGTGATGGTGGCCAGCGGGTGCGTCCAATCTGACGCTGGCCGCTGTAATACCGGAATATGCAGTTGCGGTGGCTGATCCTTACCATCCGCAGTCCAGATCACCCAACTGCGGAGCTGCTGCAACGCAAAGCCGGCCTGCAGGCGCTGCAAAGGCTGTAACGCCGCACCGCAGTCGTTACAGGGACCGGAAATAATCAACATCAGAGGATGGCCGCGCTGTTCAGTCAGGCGTTGGCCATAAGCGGGAAACGCGGAAGGCAGGGTGAAATCGGGCAGCCGCTGCCCCACAACCAGAGATTGCGCATAAGCGCCGGAACTGCAACCAAAAATAAGGGCCGCTGCCAGCCAGAGACTGAAAACGCCGGGCAGAAACTGCATGAATGTCGTGCCTGTGTGGTGATCTTTTTTTATTGTTATCCGGCATCCGTGCCGGTTTACATTCTGCAACAAAAGGCGCCCCGGAAGCAATCGGTGCGCCGCAGCGTTGTTACTTACTCAGATATTTCATCGCATCTTCCAACCCCTGCAGGGTCAGCGGATACATTTTGTCCTGCATAATGTCACGGATCATGCCCAGTGAACCGCCCTGCCCCCAGTAGGATTCCGGTGCCGGATTCAGCCACACAATTTTGCTGAAATGGTCAGTCATGCGCTGCAGCCACACCGCCCCGGCTTCATCGTTCCAGTGCTCAACACTGCCGCCGACGTGCGATACCTCGTAGGGTGCCATCATGGCGTCACCCACGAAGATAACTTTGTAATCGGGACCGTATTTACGCAGGATATCCCAGGTTTCAGTGCGCTGATTCATGCGCCGGATATTGCTCTTCCACACCGACTCGTACAGGCAATTATGGAAATAAAAGGTTTCCATATGCTTGAACTCCGTCTTGGTGGCCGAGAACAGCTCTTCGCACACGCGCACGTGCGGATCCATGGAGCCGCCGATATCAAAAAACAGCAGTACCTTTACCGCATTGTGCCGTTCCGGCACCATTTTGATATCCAGAAAGCCGGCATTACGGGCGGTCGAGGCGATGGTATCGCCCAGATCCAACTCGTCAGCCGCGCCCTGACGGGCAAATTTGCGCAACCGCCGCAGTGCCACTTTGATATTGCGGATGCCCAGCTGAATGTTGTCATCCAGGTCTTTGTAGTTGCGCTGCTCCCACACCTTTACCGCTTTTTTGTGCCGGGATTTACCCTGCTCAATGCGGATGCCTTCGGGGTTATACCCATTGGCACCAAAGGCGGATGTGCCGCCGGTACCGATCATTTTGTTACCGCCCTGATGGCGTTTGTGCTGTTCTTCCAGGCGTTTTTTAAATTCGTCCAGAACTTTGTCGAGACCGCCCAGCGCTTCAATTTTGGCCATATCTTCCGGCGACATCAGACGCTCGAATTCTTTGCGCATCCAGTCAGCCGGAATATCGGCCTCGGCCATGCCATCCGGCAGGGTTTCCAGCCCCCGGAAATAGCTGGCGAAGGCCTTATCGAACTTATCGTAGTGGCGTTCGTCTTTGACCAGACATAGCCGTGCCAGGGCGTAAAATTCCTCCAGATCGGCAAAGGCGACATGGGCTTTTACCGCCTCAACCAGATCCAGATATTCCCGCACCGAGCATGGCACTTTGGCCTGCCGGACCGCCTGAAAGAAATCAATCAGCATGGCATCAGCCCTTGCGGCGGCTCATAAAGGCCAGTTTTTCCAGCAGATGCACGTCCTGCTCGTTTTTCAGCAAGGCACCGTACAGCGGTGGGATAGCCTTGGTGCTATCGGCATTGCGCAGCACATCCGGGCCAATATCGTCAGCCATCAGCAGCTTCAGCCAGTCGATCAGCTCGGAGGTAGAGGGTTTTTTCTTCAGGCCCGGCACTTTACGCACATCGAAGAACACATCCATGGCTTCGCGCACCAGCTCGGCTTTGATGTTGGGGAAATGCACATCGACGATGGCTTTCATGGTGTCACGATCGGGGAAGTCGATGTAATGGAAGAAACAACGGCGCAGGAAGGCATCCGGCAGTTCTTTTTCGTTGTTACTGGTGATCAGGATGATCGGCCGGTGCTTGGCGACAATGCGCTCCTGAGTCTCGTAAACAAAAAACTCCATTTTGTCGATTTCCAGCAACAGATCGTTGGGGAATTCGATATCGGCTTTGTCAATTTCGTCAATCAGCAGCACCACCGGCTTGTCGGCGGTAAAGGCCTGCCACAGCTTGCCTTTCACAATGTAATTACTGATGTCGTGGACGCGATCAACACCCAGCTGGGAGTCGCGCAGACGGGAAACGGCGTCGTATTCATACAGGCCCTGGTGCGCCTTGGTGGTACTTTTGATGTGCCACTGGATCAATTCAGTGCCGAGGGATTCCGCCAGCTGTTCTGCCAGCATGGTTTTACCGGTGCCCGGCTCCCCTTTCAGCAGCAGCGGGCGCTGCAGCGCGATGGCGGCATTCACTGCCATCTGCAGTTCCGGTGTGGCGACGTATTGCTGGGTACCCTGAAACTTCATACTGACCTCTTATGCCAATCACTGAGACAAAACAGGCCGGGAGTATAAGGAGGGGCAAGGCCGCCAGCAAGCCGCGCTCCGTGAAGCGACGGCCAGTGGCGAAGTAAGAGCAGTGCAATAATCAGCCGGATTTCGGGGGTTCTTCGTCGTCCTTGCGGTCTGGCGCCGTGTCGGTATCAAACTCACCCCAGTCATCCATCTCATCCAGGGGATCCGGATCAATGGAAAAATCATCAGCAAAATCATCGGCAAAATCCGGCGAAATATCCGCATCGGCGCCCATATCAGACAGATTGGCCTGGGGGGCGGCACGCTCACCCTCCTGCAGTGGAATTTCCTCTTCGGCTTCACCGTCAAAAGCATCGAAATCACCGGCAAACTCTTCGTCGCTGAGTTCTTCGCGGATCAGGTCGTCGGGGACAGCTTTCGGCGACGGAGTTTCTTCGGCCACCACCGGCTGACGCTTGCGCAGCCACCAGGCAGCAGCGCCACCAAACAGGGCCAGATTGGCTGCTCCGAGTAAGGCATAAACCCACCAGGCCAGACCTTCCTCCTCGACTTTAGCCGCCTCTGCCGCCGCCTGCTGTTCAGCAAACCGGGCCTGCAAATCCACCACCGGCGGCGCGGCCTCAGGCTCTGGTGCCGGCTCTTCTGCCTGCGCAGCAGACTCTGCTGAGGGTTCCGCCACAGGCTCAGGCACAGCAACGGCGGCGGTTTCTGCCACCGGTGGCGTGCTGTCTGATATTGCAACTGCGCCAGAATCTTTGTCAGTCGCCGCCAGAGGTGCTGGTTTCAGCGCGTGATCGGGTTGTACCACCACCGGGGCAGTCAGCGGGAAGGTGACCTGAAT
>JAEWQT010000195.1 GCA_023399105.1 Pseudomonadota bacterium
CGAAAAATCCGCCATCCGGGCGATCACCTCAAGATCGGCATGCTGGGCGGCGCCGGAGGTGGCGAAGTGCCCCCGAATGTTGTGCAGTGACAGCAACACAACGACGGTTGCCAACAGCACCACCGTGACCACCGGTAACAACAATAACAGGCGCAAACGGTGGCTGGCTTTCATCGCAGCGTATTCTCCATTTGCCATTGTCGCAGCAGTTCTGGCCAGTGTGCCGGTGGGATACTGGCCAGATACTCAAAGCGCCCCTGGCCGAGCGGCCGGAACAGAATCAGCGTGCCTTCTTTGGGTAAATAATCCATCAGCTCCGCGATATTCGGGCCATGGGCAACCACAATGCGGTTAGTACCTTGGGGGCTTACCGGTTCCGACAGATGCAAACGGGTGCGCTCAACGGCGGGTTTGCGCTCGGCGGCAGGCATGGCGGCGGTGTAGCGCAGGTCAATATCAATCTGTATCGCCTCGCCAAATACCCGGCGGGCACTTTCCTGTGCCCGGCAGAACGGACTGCTGATGACGCTTTGGTAGGGAATATTCAGCTGGGTGACATACTGGCCAATATTATCCAGCGTCTGCCGACCGGTATCGGTCAGCGGACGCTGACTGCTGCAATCATTCAGATTGACCGGAATCTGGTCTGGGATGCGGGCATCGGTACGGCCATGGCGCATATACACCACCAGGCCTCCCTGTTGCAGCAAGGCTATATGCTGCGGGCTGGCGGGTATTTCAATGAAGCCGGCGCTGGCCACCCCTGACAGAGTACACGCAAGCAATACAGCAACCTGCCGGCCAAGACGGAACAGGTATTGGATGGTGTTAACGGTCATAAAGTGTGAGCTGCTTCCGTTTTTAACTGGGTTGTAATTAATAGCAGGATGGCAGAAATCTACAAGCCATCATTGGTTGTATGGGATTAATTTTCATGCTGGCTGAATGGTTGGAATATTCTGTCCAGCAGAAACCGGCGTAAGACGGGTGCCGCGGCGGTGCGCTACACGAAGCTGTGCTAGTGTTTTATGCACCTGAACATAACCCTGGTGCTGAACGTGCGTCTGCAGCGATCCGGAAATCTGTTAACGGTGCTGGTGATCCTGTTACTGGCGCTGGCCGATGTGTTTGATGCCCTGACCAGCGAACGCCCTTACAAGCCGGCCTGGCCACTGGAGCGCGCCGTGGCCTTTATTGAAGAACAGGCGGGTACGCATTTTGACCCCGGCCTGTTGCCGGCCTTTCACAACGCGTTGCCGCACATGCTGGAAATCCGCGAGCAATTCAACGACCAGCCATATTTGCAGAGTTAACCGCCGTAAGGCGCTGCTCAGCGTCAGAAGGTCGACCCCATATTGATGCGGAAACCATTCAGGTCACTCTGGTCGGTGACCATATAGCTTGCCCCCACCTTAAAATTAAAAAACGAATCGGCCCGATCCTGCAACGCCACGGCGGCACCGAATTCGTGGCTGCGATCGGAGTACAGATCGTCACCGAAGAAGCGGGTGGCGGTGTAGAACAGATCCACATGGCCACCCCAGGAAGTCGGCTTACTGCTCCAGATCAGACCGTTGGTCATAATGTTGTTTTCCAGCTCCGGGTTGATGGAAAAGTCTCCGGCACTCAACTCGGCACTGCGGGCGTGAGTGAGGGAGTTACCAAAGCGGAATTGCTGACCAGCCAGAATGAAATCGTAGCGCGTAGTAAAGGATGCTGTATGCATTGCCGCCGCATTGCCCAGCTCTACCGAGCCAATCACACCGTAGGCGTAGGCTGGGGTAAAGGACAACACCTCGTTGGCCGGAATGGTATAGGCAATACCCAACCCGACACTGTAGGTTTTGGCTTCGCCGTTGGTTTCGGCGTACGACAGCGGCAACTTTAAAGTGAGCTTATGGCCAGGTGCTGAATCAAAATTGATGGTGTACGACAGCGGCGCGCTGAGGGTTTTTACCTCGTCATCATTGACCTGATAGCTGCCAAACATTACGCCTAAATAGGCCTTGTTGTTGGTATCAATGCCGACGCCGGTATTGTTGTCACCCACTACATCGGTATAGGCCGAGGACGCCATGGTCGACATTAAGCTCGACGGGTTACCGGCCACCGGGTCGGTCGGTGAGACTGCCACCAGTTCACGGCTGATGCGGTTGAGAATGTCGCCACCTTCTTTTTTCAGAAAGTCCTGCAGCTGATCGTTACTTTCGGAGCGGGTCGCGCCGGTAAACGTTTTGTTAATGCCCAGCGACGGCACCTCGAAGGTAATGGTGGTGCCGGAGCCATAAGCCAGATTAATGGGCAGCCCGCGATAATTCAGCACCGCGCTGGCGGCACTGGTGTCGGTGTAACCGGGCAGCTTTTGTTCCAGATTGTCGTCTTTAAAGGCATCAATTAACGCCTCGGCCGAATTGAACGAATCGCGGTAAGTCTCGGTGCCGTTGGACACTTCAATATCAAACAGCGCTGCCTGCGCAGGCGCCGCCAGCAGAAAGGTGGTGGCGCACAGCAAGGCCGGCGACAGAGAATGTAAAAACAGGGACGGGGAAAACACTCGCATCAGCAGCCCTCAGCAGCCAG
>JAEWQT010000295.1 GCA_023399105.1 Pseudomonadota bacterium
GCCTTTCGTAGAGACCGGTCGTGCTGGAACGTTCGCATCGCCTTTGCGGAACTTCATTTTTCCCCCGTCAGGGGCGTAGCTACAAGGACAACCGACATGACCATCAGCCAGAACAAAGTCGTTACCATTCACTATAAAGTTGTTGATACCGCCAGCGGTGAAACCATCGACAGCTCTGAAGGCGGTCAGCCGATGACTTACCTGCATGGCGCGCAGAACATTATCCCGGGGCTGGAGCAGGCTCTGGAAGGTAAAACTGTGGGTGATGAATTCGAAGTGACCATCGCCGCCGGCGATGCGTACGGTGAATACAGCGAAGATCGTGTACAGCAGGTACCGATGGAAGCTTTCCAGGGCGTTGAGCAGGTTGAGCCGGGTATGGCCTTTACCGCCCAGACCCCGAACGGCCCGGTGAACCTGATCGTGACCGAAGTCGACGAAGCCATGGTGACTGTCGATGCCAACCACCCGCTGGCGGGTAAATCACTGAGCTTCAGCGTGAAGGTAGAATCCATCCGTGAAGCCAGTGCCGAAGAAATGGCCCATGGCCATGTGCACGGTGAAGGCGGTCATCACCACTGAGTGATAACCCCGGTGCGGTTAACGCCGCATCGTTGCACAATAAAGCGTGATAAAAAATGCCGGCAAATGCCGGCATTTTTATGTCTGCAACAGGGCCGTCTTTGCTCAGACCAGGCTGCGCAAAATGCTCTGACGCAGGCCACCATCCAGCAGTGCTTCCAGCATCTGGGCCAGGGGTTCCAGCTGGTCGCTGTGACACAACTGATCATCACTGTGTTGCAGTACGCCTTGCTTCAGTAGTTGCTGAATTAAGGTGCGGAACAGCGATTTATCAAAAAACTCCGGCGCATTAATGCCGTACAGCAGGCTGATGCGCTGTGCCAGCAGCGTGCATTGTTCTTCCAGCGTCGCCGCGTTGAGGGTACAGGCCTGACGGCTGCGCAGCACGCTTAGCGTCAGGTAATAACGCTGCAGGGTCTGCATGACGTTATCGGCCAGCCCCTGCAGGAACGCGTGTTCGTTGCTGCTGGATGGGGTGGAATGGTAGCCCTTTTCATTCAGCAGCAGGTAGCCGCGCTGCACCATAATATCCAGCCATTGCTGCACTTCGGTGGCTAACTCGTCGGCCTGCCAGTGCAGGAAGAGTTCCGCCTGCAAATAAGGATAGAGCTGCTGCACAATGTTCTGTACCTGGGCGGCCGTATAACGCTGATTATTCACAAATAAGCAGGCCAGTAACGATGGCAGGGCCAGCAGATGCAGCACGTTATTGCGGTAATAGGTGAGAATGACCGCCTGACGGTCGCTGGTCTGAATCAAATCCCCCAGCGGGTGTTTGCTGCGGGAAACGGAGTCCAGTTTTTCGGCGTAGTGCAGCCATTCCTGGCCCTGACCTTCCGGCAACACCGTAATGTCGGTGTAGGGGTTGGCGGCCAGCAGGTCGCGGTAGGCTTCCATTTGCTGCACCAGCTGCTGTTCGTCCATGGCCTGACGGGGCGCACTCAGAATACTTAATGCCAGCAGGTTGATCGGGTTAACCGAGGCGGCGGCATTAATGCCGGTTACGACCTGGTTGGCGAGTTTATCCACCACCACCGGTGCCCAGTCGGGGCGGTATTCACAGTCGCTGTAATCCTGTTCACGCCAGCCCGGTTGCTGCTGGTCTAGGAAGGCGTTTAATTCAATGGGCCGGCCGAAGGTAACATTCACTTTGCCGAATGAACGCTTAAAGGCGCGTAAGGTACCCAGTACGCCCAACAGGCTTTCTTTCTTTTTCGCAGCGCCGCGTAATTCACCCAGATAACTGTTGGCTTCAAATACTTTTTCATAACCGGTATACACCGGCATAAAAATAATCGGCTTGCGGGAATCGCGCAGGTAGCTGCGCAGGGTCATGGCCAGCATGCCGGCTTTGGGCGTCAGGGTGCGGCCGGTACGCGAACGGCCACCTTCGACAAAGTATTCGGTGGCGTAGCCGCCGGAAAAAACCGAGTGCAGGTATTCATCAAACACGGCGGCGTAGAGTTTGTTGTCGCGGAAGGTGCGGCGCATAAAAAAAGCACCGCCGCGGCGCAGAATGGGGCCTGCGACCGGCATATTCAGGTTAATACCGGCGGCAATGTGCGGCAGTTGCAGACCGTTGTGGTACAGCACATACGACAGCAGCAGGTAATCAATGTGGCTGCGGTGGCAGGGCACATAAATAATTTCGTTGTCCTTGCTCACATCGCGCAGAGTGCCCAGGTTATGCACCGAAACGCCGTCATAAATTTTATTCCACACCCAGGTCAGCAGCACATCGAGGAAGCGTACGTTGGTGTAAGAAATATTTGAGGCAATTTCATCGGCGTATTTCAGCGCCCGCTGGCGCGCTTTGTCTTTGCTGATGTTTTTGCTCTGTGCTTCTTCTTCAATGGCTTTTAACACCAGCGGTTTATTCGGAATCTGATGCACCAGTGTACGGCGGTGGGATAAATCCGGGCCCAGTACCGAGGCGGTTACCTGGCGGTTGTGAACCCGCAGCATGCGCGCGGCTTTACGGGCCAGTTTTTCGGCGCTCTGATTGTCTTCGTACAGTTCGCGCAGTGAAAACGGCTTGCTGAAATGCACATAGGTGTTGCGGCCGTTCAGCAGAATGGCCATTAAAGTAACCAGACTGCCACCCAGAATGCCGCTGATCTGCAGCCAGATACGCAGGAATGACTGCTCTTTCTCCGGGGCCTTACCCCAGAACACCCGCACCGGCACAATCTGAATGTCGCGCTGGGCATCGGCACTGATCCAATCGGCCATTTTGATTAACTCGCGCGACACCACGGGCGTCAGCTGGCGCCGGAAGGGTGCCCGGGAGCGACGGTAAATACTGAAGAAGGGTTTGGCCGGCAGTTGGTTCTGCAGCCGTTGCAGGTGCGGGCTGGGCCAGCCCAGTTGCTGTACTTCCCGGTCAATCACCAGCCGTTCGGCCAGAGACTCATTCAATACGGCGTACACCACCGGACGTGACAGATCCAGTTGTAACTCGTCAGCGTCGGTGCCGATGCGGCGGGTACGCAGCAGGCTGAACAGCAGTTTTTGCTGCCAGCGGAACAGGGTGTTACGGAGTTTCTTAACAATATTCATGACCAATCTCTGGAAACCGGGGGGCACTTGAACAGGGCGCGAAGTTTACCTTGGCCGCGCTGTAGTTAAAACGCTTGTGCGCCGCTGGAAACGTAGCGGACGTCTCATTTTGCGATGCCGGCCGCCGTGCATCAGCGACTTATTGGCGGCGGCGGGCGCTATACCGGCGGAATGGTCAGTAATGGGGTGGTGGTGTTTCGTCGCTGAAGTCTTTCATCAGCGATTCGGCCGACTGCATCTGTTCCAGGCGTTGGTGCATCATCTGCATCGCTTGTCTGGCCAGAGCGAATGCCTGGGTGTTATCGGCTAATTGCTGGTTCAGGGTTTCCACCGTGTCTTCCAGAAAGGCGATGCGCACCTCCAGATCATCAATGCGTTGTGACAGGCGTTCCTGGCTGTCTGCAGGGGTGTAATTCTGGCTCATAAAGGCTTGTTTACTCTGGGGCTATCGTGTTGATTTTTTTAATGAAATGGGCTTTTATAGCCGACTTGTCACAAGGCCCGGCGGGCCTTTGGGTATGGTTTGGTTGTGATAATAACGAGTGATACGGGATAACGCATGGGTAAATTAATTTTACGGAAAATTCTGCTCGCACTGGTGTGTAGTGCGGTGGCTGTGGTGCTGGCGGTAATGTTGTTTCCGGTTCTGGTAACCGGTTTGCAGTTGGCAGAGGGTGTGCCGCTGACCGCGGATAATCTGTTAGTGGCCGAAGGTATGCAAACTTTCGTACTGGTGTTGGCCGGTCTGGTGTTTGCTTCTGTATTGGTCGCTGTGCTGTTAACACCGGTACGTCGCCGTCGCTTCCGCTCCAGCGGTACTGTGGTGGAAAGCGATGTGGAAGATGGCCGTGAGCGTGGCGTGGTGAAGTGGTTTAACGTCAAAAAAGGCTTTGGCTTTATTACCTGGGATGAGGGCGAAGATGTGTTTGTGCACTTCCGTTCTATCCGTGGTCAGGGTCATCGTTCTTTAACCGAAGGCCAGCGGGTGAAGTTTACCGTGGTGCGGGGCCAGAAAGGTCCGCAGGCGGAAGACGTATCCGCAGTGCGCTGAGTCTTTGCGCTGGTTAAAACCGGAACAACAAAAAAGCGGCCGTGGCCCACTGCTGTCCCATAGTTTGGGGCAGCAAATGAAAAAGCCTGATTCCGAGTGTTATTCTGTTGTTACCACACACCAGAAAAAACAAGGAATCAGGCTTTGTCGCATCATAACACCGCTTT
>JAEWQT010000343.1 GCA_023399105.1 Pseudomonadota bacterium
CCGGCAATAAAGGCACCGGCCAGCCGGGTAACGGTGGCAGCATCATGGCCAAACGCCCGATCACCAATCACCTGGGACACATCGCGTTCAATATCCAGTACCGGGGCAAAACTCAGATGCACACCACAGGCGCGCACTTCGGCCGCCATCAGCCAGCCCAGTTCCTGCGCCAACACAAGTGCTTGCTGAGGGTTACGCTGGTGAATCTGCTCCAGCACCAGCATCGGCGGCAGACGGGTAAAACCCTCACGGAAACGCTGCACCCGGCCACCTTCCTGATCGACACAGAGCAACAAATCCGGACGCAACTTACGAATGGAAGCCGTCAGCTCATGCAGCTGCTGCGGCGACTGGTAATTGCGGGCAAAGAAAATCAGGCCACTGAGTTCCGGCTGGCGCAGAAATTCATGGTCTTCGGCACTCAGTTGCAGACCAGCAATATCGGCAACCACGCCAATGGCATGGGTCAAAGGTTGCGGCATGGAATCCTCGCAAAACTGTGCTCCTGAATCCACACCGGGGTGCCGGGCCGGGCCAGTTCAAATAACGTCAGTAAATCTGCATTGTGCATGCGGATGCAGCCATGTGAGCGCGGCACGCCCATGGGTTCGGAATCCGGTGTGCCATGAATATAGATAAAGCGGCGCATGCTATCGACATTACCCAATCGGTTACGGCCGGTTTCCTGGCCCTGTAACCATAAAATCCGGGTCAGAATCCAATCGCGGTCGGGCTGCTGCTGCGCCAGTTGCGGCGAATATATTTCACCGGTCAGACGCCGGCCGCGGAAAACCGAATTGACCTCAGCACCCGCACCAATAGCAGCACGGATACGGTGCCAGCCACGCGGCGTTTTTTCTGACCCCTGCTGCTCGCCGGCGCCCTTCCTGGCGGTGGATACCGGAAACACATGACAGACGCCGGCACTGGAAATACGCAGCAGCTGATCGGCCAGGGAAATTTCAATCAGGGAAGTAACGCCTGCGCCATCGCTGGACATAAAAGCCATCTCAATACCGGAAAACGCTCAGTGTATTCCGGTGCGCGTTACTGAGCCTGGTGGGGTGCGTTCAAACCGGACGCGAGGAAAGGTATCAATTTATCAATCACTTGCGCAACATCGGCGGCCTTGCCCAGATCATGTTCGGCCATGGCCGTGAGTGAATCGGCACCGGATAACGTGAAGACTGTGGCCCCCAGCATAAAGTGAATGCGCCAGAAACGCTCTTCATCGGATAAATCCGGCGTCGCCGCTGTAATCAGCTGCATAAACACCGTAAATACCGGCGCGTATTCTTTTTGCAGAAAGCGGCGCAGATGGCCTTGTCCCTGGGTATAGGCCAGCCCCAGCAGGCGCATAAAAATACCCAGCCGGCGCGGGCTGTCATGGCCGGCGTGTAAGGCGGTACGCGACAGCAACAACAGTAAATCGCGTAACTGTGGCTGCTGCTGGGGCAATTGCTGATGAATGATCAGCAGCTCCTGTTCCAGCTGCACGCAGAACGGTGTCAGAAAACGCGCAAATACCGCCTGAATCAGCGATTTTTTCGAACCGAAATGATAATTCACCGCCGCCAGATTCACCCCGGCGCGGGTGGTGATATTGCGCAGCGACGTTTCCGCAAAGCCGCGTTCAGAAAACAGCTCTTCCGCTGCGTTAAGAATGCTTTTAACCGTATCTTTCTGTGCCATGAGGTTCCGGATGCGCAAGGCTGCCGGCTGCCCGGCAGGATATAAAAACAGATGTTTCAAACATACGTTTAAAACAGAACAAAGGCAAGCACAGGGCGGGCCAGCTATGACAGACATCACAGTCACTGCCGTGGATAAGAATGGTGGCGGAGGAAAAATAAAACCGGATCAGTCTTTGGGGGCAGAAAAAGGTTTACAACCAGCAAAACACTGTATAAATTCACACCCACTGTATAGATAACCAGACTGGATAAGCATCATGATCAAGCTCACCGCCCGCCAGCAACAGGTTCTGGATTTTATCCGCAAAGCCATTGAGGACACCGGCTTTCCGCCGACCCGCGCTGAAATCGCCACCGAACTGGGTTTTCGCTCTCCCAATGCCGCTGAAGAACATCTGAAAGCACTGGCCCGTAAAGGCGCGATCGAAATGATGCCGGGCGCTTCCCGCGGCTTACGCATTGTTGAAACCCAGAATCCCGGCCTGCCGATTGTCGGCCGGGTGGCTGCCGGCGAACCCATTCTGGCGCAGGAGCACATTGAAGATTACTGCAGCATTCCGCCGGAATTCTTCCATCCGCAGGCCGATTACCTGCTGGAAGTGCACGGCGACAGTATGAAAAACATTGGCATTATGAACGGCGATTACATTGCGGTGCATAAAGCCAACACCGCCCGTAACGGTGAAATTATCGTCGCCCGGGTGGGGGAAGAAGTCACCGTTAAACGCTACGAAAAGCAGCGCAACCAGATTTTGCTGCACCCTGAAAACGAAGATTACCAGCCCATTGAAGTCGATCTGCGCGCGCAGGAATTCGCCATTGAAGGGCTGTATGTCGGCGTCGTCCGTCGTCACTGATACCATCACACACTTGCCGAGGTATGGTTATGCGTCAGTTATCCCTTACCATGTCTGAGCCCGGTCTGGCCCTTAGCTCGGCCCTGCCGGTCACTGCCAACCAAGCGGTCAGCGGCAGTCTGACCGAAATGATCGTTGGGGAAAGCAGTGCAATTCAGCCGATGCAATTATTGCCTCTGCTGGCTCAATGCAACGCTCAGCAGCGCTGGCTGATGTGGCTGAGCCCACAGCGCACCCTGAACAAACAATGGCTGGAGAGTCTGGGGCTGGGTAAGTCACCGGTGATTCATCTGGATTTATGCACCGATACCCAGCTGGCCCTCTGTACCAAGGTGTTGGCATCGGCCAACAGTCATCTGATCATTGAATGGCAGGGCGAGCTGACCCGGGAAGAGCGTCTGCAGCTGCGCCAGCAAGCCCAGCGCAGTGGCAGCCACGTGGTGCTGATTCAACGCCTGCCCTGAAGATTCCGCCATATCGCCGCAGTATTAAAAAAGCCCTGTGTAACAACAGGGCTTTTTTATGGACACCAACGACTGCTGTTAAGGCAGACGTTGTGAATACCGGGATTAATGCAGGCGTTGCTGATATTCCGGCGTATCAAAATCTTCGCGTTCCACTTCCATACCGGAAAGCTCACCCACTTTACGTACACCGGCTTCCAGCATCACCCGGGCAACGTCCAGATGATGCATCTGCAGACTGGCGCGGGCGTCGTCGGAAAAATGGATGGAGACCAGCGCATCACCGTCCTGATCGTCGGCACGACGCAGGGCCACATCACCATTGGAAAGTTCTACGATTTCAAAAAAGCGTGCCATAACCGCCTCTCTAAACAGGGCGCGCGACTATACCACAGCAGTACCTCAATAGCTTGAGCAGGCCACAGAACAGTTAGTAATAAAAAGTAATTGAATAGAACAGAAACACGGCAGCCAACCGGCTGCCGTGTTGCAGTGCATCAGCTTTCGTGACGATTGCCGCGCTGGGCATCGATCAGACGTTCCAGCTGGCGGTACCAGCCGGCAACGTCGATCACGGGTTCGGCAGCGGCCAGCGGAATCAGATCAATACGCTGCGCCTGTGGCGCGGCAACATGCTCATCATCATGGTCGTGATCGTGCTCATCATCATGGTCATGATCGTGATGATGGCCATCATGGTGATGCCGGTGATGGCCTGCTGCAGCCGGGGCCGGTGGCAGCATCTGGCGCTCCACTGCCAGCAGTAACTGTGCCAGCCAGCTGAACGGATCGGCGGCCAGCTGCTGCAGCTCGCGCACTTCTCCGGTGACCAATGGCATCTGTTGCAGCAACTGCTCCAGACTGCTGAACGGCTGGCGGTATGACGCCGCCTCGGCCAGCTCATGTAAATAACACAGCCAGGCATCGCGCAGCTGGTACAGTGCACTTTCCTGTAACGCCTGTTGCAACACCGGCTCAGCACACTGCCGTTGCTGCTCCTGCAGCAAACGGCACTGATAGAGTTTCTGATTGGTCTGGCGCAGCCAGTGCGACATGATCGTTAACCTCAGAAATCGATGCTTAAGCCGGCGTGCACGCCATCACCGAGTTCATAACGGCTGCCGCCGCCATCAAGGCGGATACCGACATAGCGGTAACCCACAAACAAGCGGGCGGTCGGAATCATGCTGTATTGCAGACGCAGATCGGCGTTGATGATGTTATCGGCATCCGAAAACGACAGTACCGAAGGTGCGTAATAACCATAACCGGCCAGGCTGACATCGCGGTTAGCCGGGAAGGCATAGCGGAAAAAACCACCGACACCAACACCGCCGGCATCAAACCAGTCGGTATTCACCGCATGCAGTTTGGCACCAATACCGATATACAGATTGCGTTTGCCCGGACGCACATCCACTACGTGCACACCGGCTTCCAGCATATCGCCATCGTCTTCATGGTGCAGCCAGGCTAAGTTCAGGTGCAGTCCGGAATTGGCTTGGGTAGCGTCCCAGGCAAAGCGGAAATCATCATTCGATAAGCTCAGATCCAGTGAACCACCTGC
>JAEWQT010000029.1 GCA_023399105.1 Pseudomonadota bacterium
GCGTTCATCATCAGACGCGGCGAAAAGCTGTAAAAACCACCGCCACGGTCGCTCTCTTCGGCAATCACACCACTCAGCCGCAACTGGCTGCGGCCCACTTCCAGCACATCGCCAACGCTGGCGTTCAGCAGCGCCAGCAGCCGGGGTTCGGCCCAGACTTCACCGGCAACCGGACCGCTGGTTTGCGCTAAGGGTTCGCCGCCCTGCGGGTTTTCCAGCGTCAGTTTGCTGCGCAGCGGATAACCGGCACTCACCACTTTCACGGCGGCCAACGCCATCTCATCACCGGCCAGAATCATGGAGGAAAAGTGCGTAGTGGTGGCGGTTTTCAGCCCCAGCTGCTGCGCCTGTTGCTGCCACTGCGGTGGCAGTTCGGTGGTGGATTGCAGCCGTAAGTCAGCACCGAGCAAATCGTTGGAGCGGGCCTGCATGGCCAGATCGAGGCGCGAACTGAACAGTGAAATGGCCGTAGCCGATGTCACCGCCAGCAGTAAGGCGGCCAGAATCAGCGTCAGTTCGCCACTGCGCGCTTCACGCCATAACAGCCGCAACGCCATGCGCCATTGCATTGCCAGTGTCATAACGCCTCCAGCTGTCCGGCCTGCATGCGCACACGGCGCTGACAACGCTGCGCCAACCGTTCATCGTGGGTGACCAGCACCAGCGTGGTGCCGGTGGCACGGTTGAGTTCAAACAGCAGGTCTTCGACCTGATGGCCGGTGACGGAATCGAGGTTCCCCGTGGGTTCGTCGGCAAACAGGATGCCGGGCTGGCCGGCAAAGGCGCGGGCAATGGCCACGCGCTGCTGTTCACCACCGGATAGCTGCGTGGGGTAATGCAACATACGTTCGCCCAGCCCCACCTGTTGCAGCAGACGCTCGGCCTCGGCACGGGCGCTGACCACGGCGCGGATTTCCAGCGGCAGCATGACGTTTTCCAGCGCCGTTAAACCGGGCAACAGCTGAAAGTTCTGGAATACAAAACTGACACCCTGCGCCCGCACCGCGGCGCGCTGATCTTCATCGAGAGCGCTGAGTTCATGCCCCAGCAGCTGTACCGAACCACTGCTGGGCAGATCCAGTCCGGCCATAATGCCGAGCAGCGTCGATTTGCCGCTGCCGGAGGCGCCGACAATGGCGACGGTCTCCCCTGACTTGATCTCAATATTCACTGCCTGCAAGATGGTCAGCGGTTGCGGCCCGGCCTGAACGGTTTTGGTCAGATTCTGAATACGGAGAGAAAGCGTGTTGTTATCCCCTGCGGTTGTTGCTGTGTCAGTACGCATAAAATCAATTCTTGTCCTGATGATGTTGTCGGCGTTGCCGCTGCTGGCAAGGGCCGAGCCGGTAATACTGGTCGTGGGTGACAGCATTAGTGCCGGATTTGGGGTGCCGCTGCAACAAGGCTGGGTCGCCTTATTGCAAAGAAATGTGCAGCAACGTCAGCCCCAGCTGCAGGTGATTAATGCCAGCATCAGTGGCGAAACCACCCAGGGCGGGCTGACGCGCTTACCGGCGTTATTAAAACAGCACCAGCCGGATCTGACCATTATTGAGCTGGGTGGCAATGACGGCTTACGCGGTACGCCCATTCCGGTAATCCGGCGTAATTTAGAGCGCATGGTACAGCTGGCGCAGGCCGCCGGCAGCGATGTGATGCTGCTGGGCATGCAGATTCCGCCCAACTACGGCGCCCGCTATACCGAACTGTTCAGCCGCAGTTTTACCGAGCTGGCCGAGCGCTATGAGCTGCCGGTGGTGCCCTTTTTACTGGACGGTATCGCCACCGAACCGGGGCTGATGCAAAGCGATGGCATCCACCCCACCGCCGCCGCCCAGCCGCGCATGACCGCCCTGGTGGAACCGCTGGTGCAGCAATGGCTGCAGGAGCAGCAATAAGATGACCTGTGCAACACTGAGTTCGGAGCTGACCCTGGCCTTACAGGCGGCGGAAGCGGCCGGCAAGGCCATTATGGCCGCCCGCGACCAGCTGGATATTCACTTTAAGGGCGGCCATGAACTGGTCACCCAGGCCGATGTGGAAGCCGACCGGGTTATCCGCAGCGCCATCAGCGCCGCCTTTCCGCAGCATCAGATTCTGTCGGAAGAACTGGCCCCACAACAAACCACCAGCACCGCTGACTTATGGATCGTCGACCCCATCGACGGCACGGTGAATTACGCCCACCAGCACCCCAATGTCGGCATATCCATTGCCTATTACCGCCACGGCCAGGCCCAGGCTGCGGTGGTGCATAACCCCTTCCTGCAGGAAACCTTTTACGCCGAAGCCGGTGCAGGTGCGTTTCTGAATGGCCAGCGCATTCACTGTGCGGCCACCACCGAACTTAAACGCGCCCTGGTGGCCACCGGTTTTCCCTATGTGAAAGACAACCTGCCGCTGCTGCTGGCGCGCCTCGAACGGGTGTTAGAGAGCTGTGCCGACGTGCGCCGCATCGGCTCGGCCGCACTGGATATCTGCTGGCTGGCCTGTGGCCGGCTGGATGCTTATTACGAAACCGTACAGCTGTGGGATTTTGCCGCCGCGCAGTTAATTGCCCGCGAAGCCGGCGTGCGCTTTGGCCATATTCATACGTTGCCTGAGGGAGTGAATCCGGAATTGTGTGGTGAGAATCTGCTGTTCAGCGTACCGGCGCTGTTCGCACCGCTGCAGCAGTTATTACAGCAGGCCGACCGCTCAGTCTGAACTGTCGGCCGCCAGCAGGCTGAGCGCCGCCGGCAGGCGTTTTTGTTCGGCAGCGGAAAAATTCTTGCGCTGGTAAGAGGCCAGCAGCTGCTCACGATCCGCTTCATTTAAACCCTGCAGTGCCAGCGAGTCGCGGTAGGCCTGATACGCCTGCAGGCGT
>JAEWQT010000054.1 GCA_023399105.1 Pseudomonadota bacterium
TGGTGGTGTACAAGGGGGCGTAAGGGCTGCCTTCCGCATCGGCATGACGACGATTATGAATAATGCGGGTGGCATCGCCCTGGGTTGGTTTTTCGCTCATGAATATTCCTGTTTATTTCTGATGTCATGGCCAGAAAATCGACAACTTTCCGCGTGATTTTGCCCTGGCCTACTCCACCACATAATCAAACCCGGCTACCAGCACCGCGTAACGAGCGGCTTTGCCAATAGCGACCAATAATAAAAATAACGGGAAATTCGCGCGTAATACGCCGGCCACTAAGGTTAACGGGTCACCGATAATCGGCAGCCAGGCGAATAACATACTCCAGATACCGTAGTGATCGAACCAGCGCTCGGCTTGTTGCCAGCGGTCACGCGACTGGCGCGACTGTACCCAGTCGCGGGCGTAATAGCCGAGCCAGTAATTCAGTACGCCGCCAAGGGTATTGCCCACGGAAGCCACTACCCATAACCACAGCGGGCTTTCGCCCTGGCTGAGCAGTAATAACAGCAGCCAGGCTGAGCCCATTGGCAGCAGACTGGCCGACAGAAACGCCAGCACAAACAGGCCGGCGTAACTGAGCAGAAACGGATGGTTGGTTAATTCCGTCAGGAATTCAGCCATGGTGTGTCAGCCTTTGGCTTTTACCCACAGCACGCCCACATCCGCCCGCACCACTTCCACCAGCGTGCCGGCAGTGAGTGGTTGTTCACTCTTCACTTGCCAGCGCACGCCGGAATACGGATGTTCGCAACCGCCCAGGGCATTCACATCCTGTTCCAGCACAAATTCGTGGCGGGTAAAGTCATTCTCCACCGGCTGACGCTGAATATAGTTGTTCTGCAGGTTGCGCAGGGGCTTCCATAACACCAGCGCCAGAATGCTGGTTAGTAAGGCATTACTCCACAGCGCGACCATCATGGTGGCGGGTAGTAATCCGATGTGCATGAGCAGACCGGTTATCACCAGCGATACACCCAGAAACAGCAACACAAAGGTCGCAAAACCTAAAATGGCCACTTCAATAATGAGTGCGCCGACACCAACAACCAGCAAAAATTTTGGCAAATGCTGCAGAATAAATTCCATAGATCAGGCCTTCTGGTTCATGGCGTGAATAATGGCCATGCCCTGTGCCACCAGCGAGCTGGCATCGGTGGCGTTATCCGGCAGCAGCACCACTGAAGATTCTTTGGCGATGGCTTGTTTGGCTTCAATGGCTTTGGTGGCCAGGTCAAGCTGAATGGCTTTCTGACCCTCAACGGTATTCGCCGCGTCACCGATTTTACGCAGTGCTTCAGCCTTGGCCGCCGCGACGGCCAGAATGGCTTTGGCTTCACCTTCGGCGTTCAGAACCTGTTCGGTTTTATCGGCTTCCGCCGCCAGTACCTGTGCCTGCTTGGCACCTTCGGCCACGTTAATAGCCGCCTGACGATTACCTTCGGATTCCAGAATCTGCGCACGTTTTACCCGCTCGGCTTTCATCTGCGCTTCCATCGCATCCATCACCGAACGTGGCGGGGTAATGTCTTTAATTTCATAGCGCATTACCTGAATACCCCAGGGCTCTGCCGCTTCGTTAATGGCCTGCACAATGTTGATATTCAGTGTGGCGCGTTCTTCAAAGGTACGGTCGAGTTCCAGCTTGCCCAGTTCGGAACGCATGGTGGTCTGCGCCAGTTGGGTGACGGCAAAAATATAGTCGTCCACACCGTAGGTGGCTTTGTACGGGTCGAGTACGCGGAAATACAGTACGCCATCCACACTCAGGGTGATGTTGTCGCGGGTAATGGCGGATTGGCTCGGCACATCAATGGCCTGTTCTTTCAGGCTGCGGTCGCCGGCCACGCGGTCGATAAAGGGCACAATAAAATTCAGACCGGCTTCTTTGGTAGCCAAATACTTGCCAAAACGCTCAACCAGCCAGGCGCGGTTTTGCGGTACAAAGACGATGCTTTTCTTCAGCACCACCACCACGAAAATCAGCAAAAAGGCTTCAACTGAGAAGATCATATTCAGGAGGGATTCCATAACCTTGATTCCTTGTAGGTAATAGTCAGTACGCTATTGCGCGCGCGGCAGTCTAACACTGCCGGCTGGTGGGGCAAACCGGGTCAGCGGGTAATTCCGGCCAGCATCTGGCGTAAACGTCCCTTACCTTCCGATGGGTTGCCTGCGCACAATGCGGCTTTACCCAACCGGATGCCCGCTATGTTGTCGTACGCCTGGAATACCCTGATCAGCCCCTTCACCGGCGACGTGGGCGCCATTGCCCTGGACGAACTGCAGCGCCGTCATGAAATGCCCGATTCCCGCTACCTGGAACTGCAGGGCATGCGCGTGCATTACCGCGATGTGAACAATACCGGCAATCCGGCCGCGCCGGTGGTGATTATGCTGCACGGTATTTTTGCTTCGCTGCATACCTGGAACGACTGGACGGATAGTTTCAGCCAGCATTTTCGCGTCATCAGCATTGATAATCCGAACTTCGGTTTAACCGGCCCGCACCCGCAAGGTATGCGCAAACATCTGTACAGCGATTTTCTGAATGACTTTACCGATGCGCTGGGCATTCAGCAGGCGCACATGGTGGGCAATTCACTGGGCGGCTGGATGAGCTGGGAATTTGCCGCACGCTTTCCGCATAAAGTGAGCAAAGTGATTCTGCTCGACAGCGCTGGTTTCTTCTTTATGCCGCCCATGGTGCTGCTGAGCATGGGGCTGCCGCTGGGTGGGTGGCTGGCGGCGCGCACGCCGATTCCGCGCCAGGCACTGTACGCCATTGTGCGCACCACCTATGGCCGTAAAGAGCGGCTGCAGAAGCCGGTGATGGACCGTTATTACGACTTATTAATGCGCCCCGGTAATCGCGCCGCTGCCGCTGCGGTGCTGCGCTTTATCCGCAACCGTGCCGGCTTTGATACCCGCCCGTTGCAGCAGGTAAAACAACCGGTGCTGGTGATGTGGGGCAAAAATGATGGCTGGATTCCGGTGGCGCATGTGGAGAAATTCCGTCAGGCATTGCCGCAGGCCGAAAGCGCGATTTACGACGACTGCGGCCATATGCCGATGGAAGAAATTCCGCAACGCAGCGCCGTCGACGCGCTGCGCTTTTTGCAGCAATAAATCCACTCAGAGGAGCGTTGCGGCCAGCTGGCCTATTTGCTGTAAGGCCTGCCGGCGTTCCGGTGTCCAGGGATGGGCAAAGCTGATGCGCAGACAACTGCCGAACTGGCCGGTGGTGGTGAACAAGCGCCCGGGCATAATCACAATACCGTGCCGCAGCGCCTGGTTATAAAGCACTTGTGTATCGATGCTCGCCGGCAATTCAACCCACAGGGTTAATCCGCCCTGCGGCTGGCTGACGTTGGTCGACAGTGGCCACTCACTTAACGCACTCAACAGCTGGGCTTTTTGTTCGTGCAGACGATAATGCTGGCGACGCAAATGGGCCTGATAACTGCCATCGGCCAGAAAATCGGCCAGCCCTTGCTGTACCGCTCGTCCGGTCGCCAGTTGGGTGACCAGTTTGAGTTGCACAATTTGCCGGTGCCAGCGCCCGCCCGCAATCCAGCCCAGGCGTAAATCCCGCGACAGGGTTTTGGAAAAAGAGCTGCACAGAATCACCCGGCCGTCCGGGTCGTGGGCTTTTAACGGATCCGGCGGATCCAGCAGCGCCGTATCGGCATAAATATCATCTTCAATCAGGGTCAGATCATACTGCCCGGCCAGGGCCAGCAACCGTTGCCGGGAGTGCGCCGGCATCCGTGCGCCCGTTGGTGTGGAAAACGCCGGCGAGATCACACAGGCGGTTACCGGCCAGCGCTGCAGAACCTGTTCCAGGGCATCCATATTCAGACCATCCACCGGCGATGAGGGCACTTCCACCACCTGCAATTGCAGCTGCTCCAGCAGTTGCAGTACGCCGTAAAACCCAGGCGCTTCCACGGCCACCACGTCTCCTGGCCGGCAACAGGCCATCAACGCCAGAAACAGAGCATTCTGACAGCCGGCCGTGATGCACAAATCGGCTGCCTGCAGGTGACACCCGCGCAGATTAAGGCGCCGCGCCAGCTGCTCCCGCAACGCCGGTAAGCCTTCCGGATCATCGTATTGCTGCGCACTGTCCCCCCGCGCCCGCCGCAACGCCCGGCCGATGGCGCGGTTCAGTTCGGTCACACCGGGTAAGGTTTCCGTACTGTGCGCGGCCGCTGGCAACACATCAAACGCCGCACCCCGGCGCATAATATCGAGCAGCAACTCCGACACCGTAACCGCAGCCGGCGGCATTAACTGACTTAATACCTGAGGCGGTGAACGCTCAGGGCCAGACCAAATAACATAAAAACCCGACTTGGGCCGCGCCTCAATTACCCCTTGCGCCTCCAGACGGCGCAGCGCGTGAAGAACGGTTGCCTTCGACAGTCGGTACTGCCGGCACAGTGCCAGCACCGAGGGCAAGCGCCCGCCTGCGGGAATACGCTGCGAGTGAATACTCTGCAACAGCGTCTGTTCCAATTGCTGATACTGAAACGATGCAGCCATAGGGCCTCCAACCATAGGGCCTCAAAGCATAGGGCCTCCAATCTGTACCTATTATTTTTAATTTTTTTATGCCTGAACCTCAAGCTTAATCTGGCGTACCCTGCACCCGGATTCCCGTCCTGAGAGGTTCCCATGCAGCGCATTCCATCCCTTGATATCACGCCCGCCACCCCATCAGCGCCGAAACGCTTTGCCCAGGTCAATGGCAAATTTTATGTTCGTCTCACCGAGGGCTACTTCCAGAACCTGCGCCGCCTGATCAGCTGGCCGTTACTGGCGCTGTTCTTTGCTACCGTCTGGCTGACCTGGGATGGCCAGCCGCTGGTGCTGTTTTCACTGGCAGAACGCCGTATTGTGTTATTTGGGCACTTTCTCAGCCTGCACGATCTGCCGTTACTGGCTGGCCTGTTGATTGCCGCCGCCACCCTGCTCTTCGCCATGGCCGTTGCCTGGGGCCGGGTGTGGTGCGGTTTTGCCTGTCCGCAGAGCATCTGGGCCTGGTTGTTTATGCGTATTGAACAATGGACAGAGGGTTCGGCGCGGGCCAGACAAAAAGCCGACGAACAAGGGCTGAGCCGCAACCAATGGCTGCGCCGGATCAGCAAGCATCTGTTATGGCTTCTGCTGGCACTGGCCACCGCCATTACCTTTACCGGCTATTTTGTTCCGGTCAGGGACCTTGCCAGCGATTTACTGCAGCTGAACCTGATGTCGTCGATCTGGCTCTGGATCACCATTATGGCCGGGCTTACTTATCTGAATGCGGGTCTGGTGAGGGAAAAAATCTGCCTGCACGCCTGCCCGTATTCGCGCTTTCAGAGTGTGATGTTTGATGCCGATACCCGCACCGTCAGTTATGACGCTGCCCGGGGAGAACCCCGCGCTCATTTACGGCATACACAGCCCCCTGCCGGGGACTGTGTCGATTGCCGTTTGTGTGTGCAGGTGTGCCCGACCGGTATTGATATCCGCGATGGCCTGCAACCCGCCTGCATCGACTGCGGTGCCTGTATTGATGCCTGCGACAAAGTTATGAACAAACTGCAGCGGCCAACCGGTCTGATCCGCTTTGCCTCAGAGAACCAGCTGCACCATATCCGCTCGGCCATGCTGCGGCCTCGCCTTATTGGCTACGGCCTGATCACCGTACTGGCAGCGGTCGCCGTAGGGATGGGCTTCATGCATAAAACCCAGTTGCTGACCGATGTTCAGCGTTCACGCAATGCTCTGTTTATCGAATTACCCGACGGTCGTTTCTGCAATGATTTCCAGATAAAGCTGGAGAGTTTTAATCCCGGTATCAACCAGGTGGATATTCAGGTGGTCAGTAAGACGCATGGCACTGTGTATGAAATT
>JAEWQT010000101.1 GCA_023399105.1 Pseudomonadota bacterium
GGCAGCAATAAGAACGGCTTTAGTAAAAATTTTGTTCATGGTTTACTCCTCAGAAACTTTGGTTAAAGCCAATTTGCAGGGTTTTATCATCGGCTTCAGCTGCGCCGGAGTCTTTGTTCAAATGAGTGTAAGCAACGTAAAGGTACGATTTTTTATCCAGCGCGTAATCGATACCAAAGGCCGCCAGAGTTCGCTTGTTATCCGTTTTATCGCCTTTATTTTCGCCAACTTGTGCTTTCAGCGTGGTCTTACCCAGGGTGTACGAACCATTCAGAATAAAGGCGGTATCCTTCTTGCTGCTGTCATCGCTGTCTTCCGCTTGCTGAATAATGGCACCGGCTTTCAGCGCGCCAAGATTCCAGCCGGCGGCCAGCTGCAGACGGTCACTGCGGGTTAAGCCATCACTGGTTGTTCCTGCAGCCTGATTGATGTCCAGCGCAAGGGCTGCATAAATGGATTTGTTATCAAAAACAGCCGAAACGCTGTAAGCATCTGCAATGCTGGTATCGCTATTACCATCACCATCGGTGTCAGAATTTTCCCCGGGAATAAACGCAGCATGTACCACGGTATTGGAGAAAGCTGGCGAACTGTACTGAACGATATTATTCACCCGGCTCTGGCCGCCCATAATGGTGTCAATATCACCGCGCAGGTGGTTAAAAGGGTCGAGCTTACCTTCTGCAGCTCGTAATGGGGTATTGAATCGTCCGGCAATTACCTGACCAAATTCACCTTTTAAGCCGGCATAAATATCCCGCTGACTGAAGGTATTGCCGTCACTTTCTTTACCATCATCAACATTGATACGGAACTCGGCTTTCAGTACCGCCGTTAAGCCATTCTCAAGTTGGATATCCTGCTTAATACCAACCCGCGAGTTATTGGAATTCAGGCTCCACTGATCACGTCCGGCCTCGCTGGCAGATTTCGCGCCTTCGAGATCTTCATTGTCTAACGACAGATTGATGGTTCCATAGAAAACCGGTTTTGTATTGTCGGCAGCAGCCTGTACTGAACCGGTTGTGAGTACAGCAGCACCGATGAGAGCCGCCAGATAGATTTTACGGGTGCGAAGCATAATGATTCCTTGCCAGAGTGTTTGTTTGCAGTGGAATCACTTTAATCAGCCGGTTTATTCTGAAGAACCAATATAAATTGCTTTGCATATAACAAAATATGCAAAAGTAGCTTTGCCTTGTTGCAACTGGCTACGGCACAATGCCTGATGCTCAGTACTGCTCACTGGCAGCGGACTCTTTTGTTTTGGATGACTTATATGAAAAACACAGCATTCAATCGCACAGAACACCTGGCCCAGGCCGATACCCATCCGGTATTTAACCAACCGACGGCGCTGGAGAACTTCAACACCTACCTGAGCGATACCACGCTGCAATATTGGGTGGCGGCTTACGGTGGCGACTGGGCCAACGACGCATTAACCACCTACGGTCAGCGCTGTGGCGGCGATTTGATTGAGGCAGGTTTTCAGGCCAACGAAAATAAGCCGGTGTTTTACCCGCACGACCGTTTTGGCAACCGCGTCGATTTAGCGAAATTCCATCCGGCCTATCACGAACTGATGCGCACCGCGATTGAAGCCGGGATGCATTCGCTGCCCTGGTTGCAGCCAAATAAAGGCGCGCACGTCGCCCGCGCCGGATTGGTGTATCAACACATGAACGCTGATGCCGGTTCGGGTTGCCCGCTCACCATGACCTTCGCGGCGGTACCGGCGCTGCAACACGCACCGGCCATTGCCAAAGACTGGCTGCCGAAAATCCTCGCGCCGGTGTATGACGAACGCAACGTGCCATATTTTGACAAACAGGGCGTCACCATCGGTATGGCGATGACCGAAAAGCAGGGCGGCTCCGATGTGCGCGCCAACACCACCCGTGCCTATCCGCTGGGTGAACAAACTGGTAACGGTGCGGAATACGAACTGATCGGCCATAAATGGTTTTGCTCGGCGCCCATGTGCGATGCCTTTCTGGTGCTGGCGCATACCGACAATGGCTTGAGCTGTTTTCTGCTGCCGCGCTGGCGTCCGGATGGCAGTAAAAACGCCCTGTTTATTCAGCGTCTGAAAAACAAGCTCGGCAATATTTCCAACGCCTCGTCGGAAGTGGAATTCCGCGGTGCCTTTGCCTGGATGATCGGCGACGAAGGCCGTGGTGTGCGCACCATTATTGAAATGGTGTCGATGACCCGCTTCGACTGCATGATTGGTTCAGCGGCGCTGATGCGCGGTGCGCTGGCGCAAGCCATGCACCACACGAGCGGGCGCAGTGCCTTTGGTAATAACCTGCACGATCAGCCGCTGATGCAGAACGTACTGGCCGATTTAGCACTGGAAAGTGAAGCCGCGCTGGCCATCACCATGCGCGTGGGTCATGCGCTGGATAATCTGCAGGATGAACAACAGAATTTATTCGCCCGCTTAGCCACCGCCGTGGGCAAATACTGGATCTGCAAACGTGCGCCGCATTTCGCCTACGAAGCCATGGAATGCATCGGTGGCGTGGGCTATGTGGAAGACAATATTCTGCCGCGCATTTACCGCGAAGCGCCGGTCAATGCCATCTGGGAAGGCTCAGGCAATGTGCAGTGTTTAGATGTGCTGCGCGCCATGCAGAAAGAGCCGGCGGTCGTCGATGCCTTCTTTAATGAACTGAAAAAAGGCCTGGGACACTATCCGGCTTACGATCAGTTTTTGCAGCATTTACAGGGTGAATTTGCCGATCTTGCGACGCTGGAATACCGCTCGCGTACGGTGGTGGATAAACTCGCGGTAGCGCTGCAGGCGAGTGTATTGATTCAGAAAGGTGATGCTTTAATTGCCGATGCCTTTGTGCGCTCACGCATAGCCCGTAACGGTGCGTTTAATTACGGCACCCTGGAGCCGGGCATCGACTGCCGCGCCATTATGCAACGTGCGCAGCCGAAGCTGTAACAATCAGTGCCCGGCTTCCATGCCGGGCGATCTTTGTGCGATCAATTCATTAACTGATATTCCATCAGAACAG
Source organism: Pseudomonadota bacterium (assembly GCA_023399105.1). GTDB lineage: Bacteria > Pseudomonadota > Gammaproteobacteria > Pseudomonadales > Oceanobacteraceae > Venatoribacter. The sequence continues at coordinate 3,033 of JAEWQT010000101.1, forward strand.
ACCAACCATCAGATTCGGTATCCGGTTCATGCAGGATACGAAGTTTGGCATAACTGCCATTCAGTAAGCGCACAACATACACATGACCTTTGGCGAGAGGATCAAGACGATCCACATCCTCTTCCGGCCAGCCAGAGGGAATCGCATTCACAGAAGAAAAACTCACACTCCCCATATCCTTGATATACACCGGCGCCTCCGGATCGACCTGCATCATATAATTCGGTCGAATCCAGATACCCTCTCCCCAGCCGTTCTCTGATTCGCCACCTAAAGGTCCAAGATTGGTCGGACTCCAGGCGATGGTGGCAATATCATGGGAACTCTCATCATCACTCACCACACCGGATGTGAGATTCATACCGGAATGATGCAGCACCGTTACCGTCGCACCAGAAGGTGCGAAACTGGCTCCGCGCTTCACATAATGTTCATCAATACGGAAACTGGTCGGGAAATTGTCATCGTCGCTTTCGGTCACGACCAGATGTTTTGAACCCGGCGATACATAAAACGCCATTTTCCCCAGGCTGTTCACATCCAGCTGCAGCATCTGGATACCGGTGCCATTTGCCGGCGTGATCAGCTCTCCTGCGCTGTAACTGTAGGTATTCGTATCCGCAGTACCGGTACCGGAG
>JAEWQT010000104.1 GCA_023399105.1 Pseudomonadota bacterium
GTACAGCGGCAGCGGAGCCACCACTTTTACGCCGGTATCGGGCTTAATCGGTTTACCGGTAGCAGGGTCGACCTGGCTCCGCTGCGCGCGCGACTGCAGCATATTGGCCCCCAGGTTGCGGTTGGTCAGCTCTGCGCCTTTGGCCACGCCAGTGGTACCGCCGGTGTATTGAAGAATGATGGTGTCATCGGGGTTGCGCATATAGTTGGCCACAAACCCGCCAAACTTAGCACCCTGCTGCAGCGCGGTGCGGAAACGCACGGCATCCGGCAGGCTGTAAGCCGGTACCATTTTCTTAATGTATTTGGCGGCCGCGTTAATAATGTTGCGTTTCGGGAACGGCAGCATATCGGCCAGGCTGGTCACAATAATGTGCTTCAGACCAGTCTGATCTTTGATGTTCTGCACCGAACGGGCGAACACATCCATACACACCAGCGCTTTGGCACCAGAATCGTTGAATTGGTGCAGCATTTCGCGTTCGGTGTACAGCGGGTTGGTGTTCACCACAATCAGGCCGGCGCGCAAGGCACCGTACATGGCAATGGGGAATTGCAGAATATTCGGCATCTGAATGGCAATGCGGTCACCGGGCTGCAGACTGGTGTGGTTCTGCAGATAGGCGGCAAAGGCGGCACTGTATTCGTCGATCTGCCGGTACGTCAGGGTGTAGTTGATGCTGGTAAAGGCCGGGCGATCGGCATAGCGCTGAAAGGCACTTTCGATCACTTCTACCACGGCATTGTATTTGGCTAAATCAATATGATCCGGCACGCCGGGAGCGCGCTTTCCATCCCAGAATGAAGCTTCCACAGAAGACCCCTTATTGCGTTATTTGTTGTTATTAGATGGGCTGCAATCAACCCTCTTTGTGGCCGACTATGACCTAAAGCCACGACGAGATAAAGTGGAAAAGATGCCACACAAGGCGCTTTTAAGGGCCATTTCCGGTGCCATTCTGTCAGGTAAAGTAAAGGCTCCGCCTTAACAATCGCCTTCGTACTGGTGCGTTCGTACCGGTTTCGCATCCGCTCAAACTCGGGTAGGATGCCCCGGTGTCATAACAATCATAATAAATCATGACTTCACCTCAGTTTCCGCCCGGCCAACGGCCGGTGTATCAGCAGCTGTCGGCGCTGGTACAGCAACATTTCAGTACCCGCCAGCAGCCCCGCAGCGGCGATGCCCGTCTGTTCCGTAAAGCCCTGGTGATTATCAGCCTGTATTGCGCCAGTTATGCCGCCTTGCTGCTGGTGCCCGAACCGCTGAACCTGCTCGGCTGGCTGGCCCATGGCATTGCTACCGCCCTGCTTGGTTTTAACGTAATGCACGATGGCGCACACGAATCGTTCAGCCGCACTGGCCGCCTGAACCGGCTGGCCGCCCTCAGTTTCAACCTGATCGGCAGCAACCGCTTTTACTGGGCGCAGAAGCACAACCGCAACCACCACACCTTCACCAACGTCGATGATGTGGACGAAGACATTGACGCCCTCGGCCTGTTCCGCATGAGCCCGCACCAGCCGCGTTACTGGTTTCACCGCTTTCAGCACTGGTACGTGTGGTTGCTGTACCCGCTGACCAGCCTGTTCTGGTTTTTTGTGCTGGATTACAAAGCCTGGTTCAGCCGCACCATCGGCAAGCGCCCGTTCAGTAAAAATCCGACCCTGGCCGATCAGGCCGAATTCTGGTTCAGCAAAGCGCTGTACCTGCTGATTTACCTTATTGTGCCGCTGCAGTTTTTACGTGGCACTGAGGTTCTGACCGGGTTTTTATTAATGCACGCCGCTCTGGGCTTTCTGTTTGCGGTGGTGTTTCAGCTGGCCCACGTGGTGGACAAAGCCGAATTTCCGCAACCCACATCCAATGGGGCAATGGCCGATGAATGGGCCGTGCACCAGCTACGCACCACGGTGGATTTTGCGACCAACAGCCGCTTTTTAACCTGGGCGCTGGGCGGGCTGAACTTTCAGGCTGAACACCATTTATTTCCGCGCGTCAGCCATGTGCATTACCCGCAGCTGCACCAGCTGCTGCAGCAACCCTTACAACAGCTGGGCTACCCGCTGCGCTCTTACCCGACCCTGTGGGCGGCGCTGGCCGGCCACTACCGGCACCTGCGCGCGCTGGGCTGTCCTGACGACACAACGCTTGTCAAAGCCGGCCTGGCTGGGTAGATTCGCCGCTTTCCCGCAGCAGGAACGGCCATGAGTTACCCGCAGTTTATTGCCATCGACGGCAGCTCCTTCGAAGAACACGCCCATCCGGTCGCCATCGCCTGGTCGCTGCCGGATGGCCAGATCAAAACCACCTTAATTGCTCCGGAAGACGACTGGGACGACTGGGACATCAGCCTGCAGGACCTGCACGGTATCAATCCCGACACCCTGTACCAGCGTGGTGAAACCGGCTGGTCGGTGATCCGCGAACTGGAACAGGACCTCGAAAACCCCTACCTGTTTGCCGATACACCAGAACGGGTAACGGTATTACTGGAAAAACTGTACGAGGCCTGCAACCGCGACCTGA
>JAEWQT010000105.1 GCA_023399105.1 Pseudomonadota bacterium
CACATTTCCAACGTGCATGCCCGTGAGGCCTTCCGTCAGCATTCGTACCTGTCGGATATTGCCGTCGGCGTCATCGCCGGGCTGGGCGTGCAGGGCTACGAACTGGCGTTACAGGCCGCCGTTAAGCGCCTGCAGGAGCAAGCATAATGTCGTGGATGCAGGTCCGTTTTCATGCCGGTGCCGACCAGGTCGAAGCACTGGAAAACGCCTTACTGGCGGTTGGCGCCCTCTCCGTTACCCTGCAGGATGATGCCGACCAGCCCATTCTGGAGCCGGAACTGGGCACCACTCCCATCTGGGATAACACCCAGGTCATCGGCCTGTTTGAAGCCAACCGTAACAGTCAGGAGCTGCTGCAGGATCTTGCTGCTGCGTTTCAGGCCGAAGGTGGCAACGAGCTACCGCGCCATAAAACCGAGCTGGTAGAAGACAAAGACTGGGTACGGGCGTGGATGGATGACTACCACCCCATGCCGTTCGGCCAGCGTTTATGGGTATGCCCCAGCTGGCGGGAACCGCCACAGCCAGACGCGGTCAATCTGCTGCTCGATCCGGGCCTGGCCTTTGGTACCGGCACCCACCCAACCACGGCGCTGTGCCTGCGCTACCTCGACCGTGAAGTGCAGGGCAACGAACTGGTGGTGGATTACGGTTGTGGCAGTGGTATTTTGGGCATCGCCGCCCTGCTGCTGGGCGCGAAACACATGGTCGGCGTGGACATCGACCCGCAGGCCTTAACCGCCACCCGCGATAACGCCGGCCGCAATGGCATTGCCGACGACCGCTACGAGATTTACCTGCCGGCCGATACGCCAGCGGTACAGGGTGATATTACCGTGGCCAATATTCTGGCCGGCCCGCTGACCGAACTGGGGCCGCATATTGCCGGCCTCACCCGTCAGGGCGGTAAACTGGCGTTGTCCGGCCTGCTGGCCGAGCAAGCAGAAGAAGTATCTGCCTGCTACAGCCAGTGGTTCGATATGGCCCCGGCTCAGCAACAGGATGACTGGGTTATTCTTACAGGGATTAAACGCTAAGGATCGTACATGGCCGTTCACGTTACCCGCTGCCCCCATTGTCAGACCAGCTTTCGCGTCCGCGACGAGCATCTGAGTGCTGCCCGCGGCATGGTGCGGTGCGGCTCCTGCCTGCAGGTTTTTAAAGCGGCCGAACATTTTATTGACGGCACCGCCGTCCCGGCAGCGGCCCAGCCCAAGCCAACCCAGCCTAAGCCAACCCAGCCCAAACCGGCCCAAACCAAACCAGCCACCCCGCCGGCACAGGTTACCGATAAAGAGGATGACGATTTCGGTCTGATTCATGATCACATGGACGATGACCCCCTGCCGGAAAAAATGTCGGACAACCCCTTTGTCGATTTCAATCTTCGCGCTCCGGAAAAACAGCCGCGCCCGGCGCCGCGCATCGAACTGGAACTGGATGAATCCATCATCAGCCTGCGCAATGCCAGCAGCACGACGCTGGACTTTGTTGACCCCGACAAAGCCGCCAAAAGTCCGGACGACGACGAAGCCTGGGCAGATGCCCTGTTGCAGGACGACCCGGTCGATGAGATTGCGCCACCGCCCAAGCGCCCGGTTCTGAATGAAGCCGAATTCAACTTCGATCTGCCGCCGCCGGAAGAAGATGACTTCCGTGGCTTTCTCGACGACGACGACGATGACGAAGCCGAAGCTGAAGCTGAAGCCGAGGCAGCGGCAACCAGACGCAACAAAAAAACCACCGCTAAAAACAGCAGTTTTGCCCTGAACGGTGACGATGAACTGATCCAGCAAGTGCAGGAAATTGCCATCCCGGTGCGCAGTGTGCCGCGCTTGCAGGCTGAACCTCTGCAGTTGCAGGAACAAACCAGCAACGGACGCCGGATCCCCTGGGGCTGGCTCAGCGGCATTGTGCTGATGCTGATCATTGCCGCCGCCCAGACCCTGTATTTCCGCTTTGATGACTGGGCGCGCACCCCACAGTGGCGGCCGTTTTACAGCCAGTTGTGCGCCCAGCTGGAATGCACCCTGCCGAAAGTACAGAACGTGCGCGATATGAGCACTCAGCATCTGGTGGTGCGCGCACACCCGAAACTGCAGAAAGCCCTGATGGTGGACACCCTGCTGCTCAACCGCGCCGATTACGAACAGCCCTTCCCCGATCTGCTGCTGGTATTCCGCGATCTGAACGATCGCATCGTCGCCAGCCGCCGCTTTACTCCAGCTCAGTACCTGTCGGGTGAACTGGCCGGCCAGCAGGATATGCCGGTACGTACCCCCATCCACATTGCGCTGGAAATTGTCGACCCCGGTCCGGAAGCGGTGAGCTACGCCATCGATTTGCTGGGGAATCAGTAGGGACGCTGATTGGTTAAGGGGTCGGCGTTCAGGGTTTGGCGCGCACTGCAGCAAAACCCCGACGCTCGCCCAACGCCCAACGCCCAACGCCCAACGCCCAACGCCCAACAAACATTTTCCCCCTTTATTCCGAAGGGGGTTATGAGTATCATACCGCGCCTTAGCCGCAGCACATTTTTTAACCAGATTTCATCCGAACCCCTATGCCCGCAATCGGCCCCTACACACTACCCAACCCCGTAGTTCTGGCGCCAATGGCCGGCGTGACGGATCTGCCGTTCCGGCGTTTATGCCGGCAACTGGGCGCTGGTCTGGTGGTGGGTGAAATGGTGTCGGCCAGCGCCGATACCCGTAACACCCGCAAATCACAGATGCGAATGAACCATGAGGGCGAGCCAGAACCCATTGCCGTACAGATCGTCGGTGGTGACCCGGAAATTATGGCCGCCGGTGCGGTTTTTAACGTGCAGAACGGCGCCCAGATCATCGACATCAACATGGGCTGCCCGGCCAAAAAAGTGTGCAACAAAGCGGCCGGTTCGGCGCTGATGAAAGACGAAGGCCTGGTGCGTGAGATTCTGCAGGCCGTAGTGTCCGCCGTGGATGTTCCGGTATCGCTGAAAATCCGTACCGGCTGGGACCCGGAGCACCGCAACGGCCCGCGCATTGCGCGTATTGCCGAAGATGCCGGCATTGTGTCGCTGGCGGTGCATCGCCGCACCCGCGTCTGCGGTTACGGCAACACGGTGGAATACGACACCATTCGTACCATTAAACAGAGCGTCGGCATTCCGGTGTTCGCCAATGGCGACATCACCAGCGCTGCAAAAGCTGTGGCCGTGATGCAATACACCGGTGCCGATGGTGTATTAATCGGCCGCGCGGCTCAGGGCCGGCCGTGGATTTTCCGCGAAGTGGCGCATTACCTGGCCACCGGCGAACAACTGCCACCGCCATCGCTGGCCGAGGTAGAACAGATTCTGCTGTCACACCTGCAGGGTTTGTACGAATTTTACGGTGAGTTTCTGGGCGTCCGCATCGCCCGCAAACACACTGGCTGGTATCTGGCCCAGCAGGGCGACAGCGGTTTCCGCAGCCGCTTTAACCTGCTCGACAACGCGGCCGCTCAGATCACCGCCGTACAGGAATTTTTTAAGGACGCTATCCGCAGCAAGGAGTTGGCCGCATGAACACCAAGCTTTTAGAAACCGATTTTATGAACACCGACGTTATCGATAGAAGGATGGTTGACACTGTGAGCGATTCAGCAGACCTGCAGCAATTTCTGCGCGCCCCGATAGAACCCACGCAAACCCTGCGTGACAGTGTGGAAAAAGCACTGCAGAACTACTTTGATCAGCTGGATGGTCAGTCCGTGGTGGATATTTACGACATGGTCCTGTCCGAGGTGGAAGCCCCGCTGCTGGAAACCGTGATGAAATACACCCGCGACAACCAGACCAAGGCCTCACTGGTACTGGGACTGAACCGCGGTACGCTGCGTAAAAAGCTGAAACAGTACGGCATGCTGTAAGCCTTTCGGCATGCACTGGCGGCCCTGTGCCGCTTTTTCTTTTTTCATTGACGACAGAAAGCGATCTTATGAGCACTCACATTCCTGCCAACGAAAAACCGGTTGATATTACTCCGGTACGCCGCGCCCTGATCAGCGTGTCCGACAAAACCGGTATTGTCGACTTCGCCCAGGCTCTGCACGCCGCCGGCGTGGAAATCCTGTCCACTGGCGGTACTTATAAGCTGCTTATCGACAACCAGATTCCGGCCATTGAAGTGTCTGACTACACCGGTTTCCCGGAAATGATGGATGGCCGTGTGAAAACCCTGCACCCGAAAATTCACGGTGGTGTACTGGGTCGTCGTGGTCAGGACGATGATGTGATGGCTGAACACGGCATCAACCCCATTGATCTGGTGGTGGTGAATCTGTACCCGTTCGCCGCCACCGTGGCCAAGCCGGATTGCCACCTGCCACTGGCGATTGAAAACATCGACATCGGTGGCCCCACCATGGTGCGCTCTGCCGCCAAGAACCACGCCTACGTGGGTATTGTGGTGAACACCGCCGACTACGCGCTGGTGCTGAACGACCTGCAGGCGCACAACGGTCTGCGCTACAAAACCCGCTTCAACCTGGCGCTGAAAGCCTTTGAACACACCTCCGCTTACGACGGCATGATCGCCAACTACCTGGGCACCATTGACCAGTCTGCGGAAGAACTGAGCACCGACAACCGTCTGGCGTTCCCGCAGACCTTCAACAGCCAGTTCATCAAAGCGCAGGACATGCGTTACGGCGAGAACCCGCATCAGAAAGCGGCGTTCTATGTAGAAGCCAACCCGGCCGAAGCCTCGATTGCCACCGCCAAACAGCTGCAGGGCAAAGAGCTGTCGTACAACAACGTGGCCGACACCGATGCTGCGCTGGAATGCGTGAAATCCTTTACCAAACCGGCCTGTGTGATCGTGAAGCACGCCAACCCCTGCGGCGTGGCCGTGGTACCGGAAGACGACGGCGGCATCCGCAAAGCCTATGATCTGGCCTACGCCACCGACAGCGAATCCGCCTTTGGCGGCATCATCGCCTTTAACCGTGAGCTGGACGCCGAAACGGCCAAAGCCATTGTTGACCGTCAGTTTGTGGAAGTGATCATTGCACCGAAAGTCAGCCCGGAGGCTGCCGATGTGGTCGCCGCCAAGCAGAACGTGCGTTTGCTCGAATGCGGCCAGTGGCCAGCCGAGCGTAGCGCCGGGTTTGATTACAAGCGCGTCAACGGCGGTTTGCTGGTGCAGGACCGTGACAACGGCATGATCAGCGAAGCTGACCTGAAAGTGGTGACCAAACGCGCCCCGACCGAAGCCGAACTGCACGACCTGATCTTCGCCTGGAAAGTGGCCAAGTTCGTGAAGTCCAACGCCATTGTGTACGCCAAAAACCGTCAGACTGTGGGCGTCGGCGCCGGCCAGATGAGCCGCGTCAACTCCGCCCGTATCGCCGCGATTAAAGCCGAACACGCCGGTCTGGCCGTAGAAGGTGCGGTGATGGCATCGGATGCGTTCTTCCCGTTCCGCGACGGCATCGACAACGCCGCGAAAGCGGGCATTAAAGCCATCATTCAGCCGGGCGGTTCGATCCGGGATGAAGAAGTGATTGCCGCCGCCGATGAAGCCGGCATTGCCATGGTGTTTACGGGGATGCGTCACTTCCGTCACTAAGTGGTTCGGAGCTGCTGCGCTTGGACTGGCGGCGTTAAAAATTCCTTCGGGATGCTCATGTATATTAACTACACTGCGCTCCCTCAGAAATTTTTGCCTTGCCAGACCGGCGCTCGCCACGCTCCGTGGCGCGTGAGTGAAACGCTTTCTGACGCGGAAGCGATGCTCCGTAGCGCTAGAGTGAAAAGGTTAGTTAAAAAATTGAAGCCGCCTGAATTAGATTCAGCGTCTTTATAGAATAACGTTGGGCGTGGTAGCCCCGGGAGATGAAAGGTTTCTGAGCAAGGCAAAACCTGAAGAAAAAGCGGAGTGTACTGTAGTACATGAGCATTTTGATGAAGGTTTTAACGCCGCTCAGGAGCGTTTCAGACCCGCAATAAGAGAAGTCAGCTATGAAAATCTTAGTGGTAGGGGCAGGTGGTCGCGAACACGCCCTGGCCTGGAAGGCCTTGCAATCGCCGCTGGTTGAAAAAGTATTCGTGGCACCGGGCAACGCCGGCACTGCGCTGGAACCCGGCCTGGAAAACGTCGCCATTGATGTGATGAATTTCGACGCTCTGGAAGCCTTCGCCAAAGACAACGGCATTGGCCTGACCATCGTTGGCCCGGAAGCGCCACTGGTGGGCGGCATTGTGAACCAGTTTGAAGCCGCCGGCCTGAAGATTTTCGGCCCGCGCAAAGGCGCTGCGCAGCTGGAAGGCTCCAAAGCCTTCACTAAAGACTTCCTCGCCCGTCACAAAATCCCGACTGCGGATTACCAGAACTTCACCGAGGTTGAGCCGGCACTGGCGTACCTGCGTGAAAAAGGCGCACCGATTGTGGTTAAGGCCGATGGTCTGGCCGCCGGTAAAGGCGTAATCGTGGCCGAAACCCTGGAGCAAGCCGAAGACGCCGTAAAAGACATGCTATCCGGCAATGCCTTCGGCGACGCCGGCTGCCGCGTGGTAATTGAAGAATTCCTCGCCGGCGAAGAAGCCTCGTTCATTGTGATGGTCGATGGCAAAAACGTGCTGCCAATGGCCACCAGTCAGGACCACAAGCGTGTGGGCGACAAAGACACTGGCCCGAACACCGGAGGTATGGGTGCGTACTCTCCGGCACCAGTCGTCACTCAGGACGTGCACGACCGCGTCATGCGTGAAGTGATTTACCCGACCGTGAACGGCATGGCCGCAGAAGGCAATGATTACACCGGCTTCCTGTACGCCGGTCTGATGATCGACGCCGCCGGCAACCCGAAAGTGATCGAATACAACTGCCGCTTCGGCGACCCGGAAACCCAGCCGATTATGCTGCGTATGCAGTCGGATCTGGTGGCGCACTGTCTGGCTGCGCTGG
>JAEWQT010000159.1 GCA_023399105.1 Pseudomonadota bacterium
GCGTGGATCATAAGCTGATGCCCGGCACCCGCTTACAGTTGCAGCCATTAGAGGTACAGGGGCAACTGGCCATTCAGGCGCCTTACCGCAGCGAGCTGATCGTGCAGCTGCCGTCACTGCTGCTGACCGATGCCAGCCAGGGTGATCTGGAACTGCGCGGGCTGAGCATCACCCTGAACAGCTTGCTGCGCGAACAGGTGAGCTTTACCGAACGGCTGCGTTACCGGCTGGACAGCTTCAGCATTCACAGCCGGCAGTTGCAACTGGGCTTCCGTGATCTGCAGATAGAGCAGGCCAACCTGGTCGATGGCGATGTACTGGCCAGCCTCAGTGGCGTGGCGGTCGACACCTTGCGCTGGTCCGCCGGCGAGCACGACTTGCGCGTTGACCCCAGCGGTTTACAACTGTATCTGGATGGTTTCAGCTGGCCGCTGTACCGGTTATTTCTGCAGGGTAATATCGATTCGGATGTGTTACTGCAGTCGGTCGCGGCCAAAGGCATGAGCCTGACCCTGGAAGATCTGCACAGCAGTTTTGTGTATCAGAGCCGCGAGCCCGCCATGCTGGGCAGTGCCGGTGATCTGCGTGCCAGTGGCAAGCTGATCATGAGCGCTGGCGATGCCGATAAGGTCTGGCAGGAGTGGTCACAACGGTTGAATGCTGAGCTGACGCTGAACGTCAGCCGCAGCCTGCTGCTGGGGCCGCAGGCCGAACTGATGCTGGAGTTTCTGAATCAGGGCTGGCTGGAACCACAGGAAGACCGCCTGCAAAGCCGGCTGACCTTGCAGATAGGGCGCTTACTGGCCAATGGCCGACCGGTTACCCAGCTGTTCAATCCACCGGTGTACGAAGAAGATCATTGATTGTCTGAGCGCACGCCCGGGTTGATCTCAATGGTGAGGTGACTGATGCCTTCAATAGCCAGCAGCACGTCTTTCAGCTCTGCTGGCGTATGAGTGGTGCCGCCAGACACGGCCACAATGCAGGCATAGTGGTTGCGGCCAACCCGCCATAAATGAAAATCACTGATCGGTAATTCCGGAAAGCGCTGTTGCAGCCGTTGCTGCACCGTGCTGCTCAGGGGGCTATCCATTTCGGCATCCAGCAGCACGCGGCCGGTTTCCCGCAACAAGCCAATCGCCCAGACGGTTACCAATACTGCGCCAACCACCCCCATGACCGGGTCCAGCCAGGCTGCACCCCAAAACTTACCAGCGGTGAGAGCGATAATCGCCAGCACCGAGGTAAGGGCGTCGGTTAATACATGAATATAAGCAGCCCGCAGATTCAGATCGCGGTGGTCCTGATCGTCATGATGGCGTCGGTCGTGAGCATGCTCATCGTGATCATGATGCTGGTGATCATGATGGTGGTGATCATCCTTCAGCAACCAGGCGCAGGCCAGATTGACCAGCAGCCCCAGCACGGCTACGCCAATGGCCTGGTCGTACTGAATGGGGGCGGGTGTGAGCAGACGTTCGACCGACTCCACCATCATCAGGCCGGCGATGGCGATCAGGAAGAGGGCACTGGTGTATCCACCCAACACTTCGATTTTCCAGGTGCCGAAGGCGAAACGCGGATGGTCAGCATAACGGCGGGCAGCGGCGTAGGCGGCCAGCGCCAACCCCAAGGCCAGGGCATGAGAACTCATATGCCAGCCATCGGCCAGCAATGCCATGGAGTTGAATACCCAGCCAGCGCTGATTTCAGCCACCATCATCACCACGGTCAGCAATAATGCCCAGCGGGTATTGCGCTCAGCCAAGGGGTTGCCATCGTAAAAGTCGTGAGCCTGCCCGGGATTGCTATGCATCTGAACTTGATCCTGTAGTCTGTTTGTATACTATACCCCAGTATATTAATTGAGTTGATCAGAGAAAAGCCATGAGTCACACCATTGAGAATCGCGCCAAGCTGATTACCCGGGTGCGTAAAATCAAAGGTCAGGCCGAAGGGTTGGAAAAACTCTTGACCCAGGGAGGAGATTGCAACAATGTGCTGCAGCAAATTGCTGCCATCCGTGGCGCAGTGAATGGCTTGATGGCAGAAGTGCTGGATGGGCATATTCGTGAGCACCTGGGGCCGGAGGCTACCGATGCTGCACAGCGCGCCAAAGATGTTGAGCAGCTGGCCGGAATTATTCGCACCTATCTGAAGTAATCTCTCAACCTGATGGCCGATTAACCTGATTAAACACCAAACCGGATCGTGACTGTTTTGCCTGAATCCCTGCACCTGCAACGCCTTATGGCATTGATTCTGCTGGTATTCTCCCTGCTGCATCAGGTTGCCGATGCACTGGAGACTGCTGGCACGATCCATCTGCCTGAGCATCATGCTCAGGTTGCAGCCGATGCCTGGCCGGATGAGGTGCAGCCGCCGGAATGCGCCAGCGGCGATTACAGCAGTTGCGATCACTGTCATGGCCATACGCACATTTTCATCAGCATTGACGGCACTGACGCGACGATGCCGTTTTCTTCTGTTATCCCGCACAGTCGCGAGCCGTTTGCGCTGTCGGCGCTCGTATTGCCCGATCAACGTCCGCCCATTCTCTGATCCTGCCCGTTTGTTTCACACATTCCGTTAACGGTTACAGGATTACTGTCCATGAATTATTGGTATTGCGCGCAGGCTACGCAGCCTGCGCAGCCGCTATGGCTATGGTTTCTGCCACTGGCATGCCGGCGCATGTTCTTTTGTTTGATGATGACTGGTCTGCTGGCTGCGTTGCCGGTTCAGGCCAATGAGCCACTGACCTTACCGCAGGCCATTCAGATCAGCCTGCAGCAACACCCGCAGCTGCGTGCGGTGCAGTGGCGGCTTCAGGCTGCCACCCATCAACAAAACGCCGCCGCGTTAAAACCGGCCATCCGGGCCGGCATTGAAGCGGAAAATCTCGCCGGCAGCGGCGCTTACTCCGGTTTGCAGCAGGGTGAAATCACGCTGTCGCTGTCGTCCATTCTCGAATCCTCCGCCCTTCGTGCGGCCCGCCGTCAGGTTGCCGACAGCGACTATCAGCACATGCAGGCTCAGCAGAACGCCGCCGCTCTGGAATTGCTGGCGCAGGTGACCCGGCAGTTCATCCGCACACTGGCGGCGCAGG
>JAEWQT010000264.1 GCA_023399105.1 Pseudomonadota bacterium
GCCGGGGCATCCAGCAGCAAGCGGCCCTGCAGTTGTTCTGCGGCTGGCCAGTCGGGCAGATAACTCAGCTGCGTCCGCATAAACTCAAGATACAGCTGAGTGCTGGTGCTGTTACGCGGATGCTCAGAACCCAGCACCGTCTGTAGGGCAAACGCGGCCTGCCGGGTTTCACCCTGTTGCAAAGCCTGCTCGAGCCAGTTGCGAACGTCCGCATCCACCAGTTCAGGAATCAGCTGCTCGCGCAAATCCAGCGGTGCCTGTGGCAACCCCAGGAGCAATCCCAGGCTCGACTCCTGCAGACTGTCACGGGCAGGAAGTTGCAGCTGCAATTCAGCGCTTATCGGGTAGTTACTGATGCCCGGTTGGGTGGCCGGACTGTGTTGCAGATCGGCACGTAACCCCTGTACCTGAAGGGTAGAACTGTCGCTGCCGATGAACCAGCGGAATACCCCGCGTACGTTTTCCAGCGCCCAGGGCTGTGGATACAGGTCCGCAAGGTGCAGCAGCAGTTCATCGCCGTTGACCTGCAATGCCCCCGCAGCCGGCTGCAGATGCAAGGTGCCACTCAGGCCCGTGAAGGCAGGAATACCGCGGTACGCCAGGCTGCTGACTTCTTCCAGATGCGCGCGGACATCCAGTTTGGCCTGGCTGTTAGCACTGGCCGGCAGCAGGGAAAAACGGATATCACGAATACGGCCCTGCGGTTGCGTACCCGCGATATAGGGGGCGATGTTGGCAGGCAGAAACCGGTGCTGCAGCAGCAGGTGCTGCAGACCTTCGGCATCTGCTGCAGGAATACCCACCTGCCAGCCTTTGCTGCCATTCACCGCTACGGAACTGAGGCTGAGGCTGTCGAATGGCAAGGGAGTACTGAACTGTGGCTGCAGCCGCAAATGCCAGTCACTGCCGGTATGCCGGCCAGCCAGCAATAAGCGGCCATCGGCTAATTGCAGCGGTTCACCACGGGTGTGCAAATCCAGCTGCTCAACCGCCAGATCCAGGTACAGGGCCTGTAAATCGCCATCCTGCAGCCGTAACCAGCCTTTGGCCCCTGCCCGCAAGGCATGCACGTTTAATCCTGCCGGCAGCTCATCGGGCACCCAGCGCTGCCAGTCTTGCGGGTCAATCTCCAGGTACAGCTCGCCGTGTTGCTGCTGTAATGGCCACAATGGCCCCTGCAGAGAACCCTGTACGCGAATACCCGCCAGCTGATCCCGGCCCCAGACAATCTGACCGTCGATTTCGTGCTGCTGGCCACGGTTACGCCAGAGCAGATGTTCAATCCGCAACGCATCGGGCGCGTGCTGCAGATCGCGACTGTTAATTTGCCAGTCGTGCAGACTGATGGTGCGCTGCAGTTCCAGCCATTGCAGCCAGGCCGGCCGCTCGCTGGCAGATGCCGGCGCAGAACCACGGTCAGGATCAGCCTCCGGCAGAGTAATAATCCAGTCCGCTGCCAGTTGCCATTGCCGTGGCTGCAGCTGTTGCAGCTGCAGGCGCACGCCGTTGATTTCTATACGCCGGAACACCGGTTGCTGCCAGAAGGCGCTGGCGGCAATATCCAGCTCGGCTTCCAGCTGTTCAATCTGCAAGCCTTCGCCGCCGCCAACGGTTAACTCCTGCACGGTCAGAGTGGGAGAGAGTATCGACCAGCCGCCCCTGAAGCTGCCCATCTGCACCGGCTGCCCCAGTAAATCCGACAGATACTGCTCAGCCTCCGGTTGCCAGGTTTCTACCAGCGGTGCCAACTGACGGCCAAGACTGGAGTACAGGGCCAGCATGACCACGGCGACCACCAGGGTGATCCACAGCTGTGTCCAGAGTTCGCGTAGCCAGCTCATGCGTTACCTATTGCAGAATAATGTCGTACTGATCCTGAACGTACTGACTTTCGACCTGCAGTTTAATGGTTTTGCCAATAAAGGCTTCCAGATCAGCCAGACCATTACTGTCTTCATCCAGCAAACGATCCACGACCTGCTGACTGGCCAGAACCAGATAGGTTCCGGCACCGTAAGCCCGTTCTTCACGCAGAATTTCGCGGAAGATTTCGTAACAGATGGTTTCGGCGGTTTTTACCGATCCCCGGCCACCGCAATGACGGCAGGGCTCCATCAGCATCTGTTCCAGGCTTTCGCGGGTGCGCTTGCGCGTCATTTCCACCAGGCCCAGTTCAGAAACACCGCTGATTTTGGTTTTGGCGTGGTCTTTTTCCAGCACCTTTTCCAGCATCCGCAACACCTGGCGCTGATGCTCGGCTTCCACCATATCGATAAAGTCGAGAATGATGATGCCACCCAGATTGCGCAATCGCAGTTGCCGGCCAATGGCGGTGGCGGCTTCCAGGTTGGTTTTGAAAATGGTTTCTTCCAGATTACGCCGGCCGACAAAACCACCGGTATTCACATCGATGGTGGTCATGGCTTCGGTCTGGTCAATCACCAGATAGCCACCGGATTTCAGCGGTACTTTGCGCTCCAGCGCGCGCTGGATTTCATCTTCTACGCTGTACAGTTCAAACAGCGGCCGCGGGCCCGGGTAGTATTCGATGCGGTCGGCCACTTCCGGCACATACTGAGTCACGAACTGTTCAATTTTCTGAAAGGTTTCGCGCGAATCAATAAAGATTTTATGTACTTCCGGCCGCGCATAATCGCGCAGGGTACGCAGTGACAATGGCAGCTCGTCATACACCACTGAAGGGGCTTTGTTGTCGCGGATACGCTCTTCCAGTTTGCGCCACAAACGCCGCAGGTAGCGGGTATCGGCCAGGATTTCATCGGCCCCCACCCCTTCAGCGGCGGTGCGCACGATAAAACCGGCATCGCTCCTGCTCAGGCCTTCTCCTTCCATGCACTGCTGCACCAGTTGCTTCAGGCGTTCACGTTCCTGTTCGTCATCAATGCGCTGTGATACGCCGACGTGCTCTTCTGCCGGCATATACACCAGATAACGCGACGGAATGGCCAGCTGGGTGGTCAACCGGGCGCCTTTGGTACCGATGGGGTCTTTGGTGACCTGCACCACCAGTGACTGACCTTCGTGCAACAGCTGACCGATGGGCGCATTGGCATCGCCACTGCCCACTTCGCCGGCGTGAATAAACGCCGCCCGTTCTAAGCCGATATCGACAAAGGCGGCCTGCATACCGGGTAACACCCGCACCACTTTGCCTTTGTAGATATTACCGACCAGCCCACGGTGGTTGCTGCGCTCGATAAAAATCTCCTGCACCACACCGTTTTCGACCACCGCCACCCGGGTTTCGGTGGGGGTTACGTTCATCAGAATTTCAGCATTCACGACTTGGGTCCTGCTGCCAGATAGGAATTCGGAATTCCCGCAGCAACGCTGCGGTTTCGGTGAGCGGTAAGCCCACCACATTGCTGTAGCTGCCATGGATACCGGCCACCAGCACTGCACCAAAGCCCTGAATACCGTAAGCACCGGCTTTGTCGGCCGGTTCGCCGGTGGCGATGTAAGCATCAATCTGCGCATCGGTCAGAGGACAAAAGGTCACTTCGGTGCGCACCACCCGCACCTGCTCGCGCTCGTCCTGCACCAGCGCCACCGCCGTGAGTACCTCATGAGTACGGCCGGACATGGCGCGCAGCATGCGCCGGGCGTCGGCATCATGTTCGGGTTTCACCAGAATCTGACCCGCCAGCACCCCGGTAGTATCAGCCCCCAAAACCACGCTGCCGGGATTCAGGGCAGCAACGGCACGGGCTTTTTCCAGCGCCAACCGCGCCACGTAAGCATCCGGCCGCTCATCCGGCCGCGGTGTTTCATCGACGCTCTGCACCTGAATACGGAAGGAAACGCCGATTTGCTGTAACAACTCGCGACGGCGCGGAGACGAGGAGGCCAATACCATCATGCCAGGTGCAGCCGTTTCATGCCGACATGCAGCAGTGCGTACAGCCAGGGCCAGACCAGACCGGAAACCAGTGCCGGCTCCCAGATGGCGACCGGGACGCGGTTTTCACTCACCAGCGCGACAGCCCAGAACTGCAGAACCTGATGCACCACCACCAGCAGCATCATCACGGCGGTCAGCTGCAGAAAATGGAACATAATCAGACGCCGGTATAACAGCTGTAACAGGACAATATGCACCCCCAGCGTCAGCACGTTCAGCCCCAGCAGCTGATGGTTTTCCACATCCAGCATCAACCCCAGCGGAATGGCCAGCCACAGACCAAACTGGTGCGGCGCATGCAACACCAGAATACTGATCAGCAACAACAACCACAGCGGCTGTAACCAGCTGAGCAGATCCGGCATGGGCAGGTGTTCCAGCACAAAGCCGGCAAACACCAGTAATAACGTCAGAATAACCGCGCGGATCTGCATTAATCCCTCCGCCACAAGGTTTCAGGCGGCACCCGGCTGGCACCTTTACGGAACACCAGCAATAAATGCCGGCTGCGATCCAGCTGGGCGCTGGGTTCGGCCAGCACTTTCGCAAACGACTGGCCGGGAATATTTTCCACTGCCGTCACCGTGGCCACCGGATAACCGCGCGGATAACGCTCACCCAGTCCGGAACTGACCAGCAAGTCACCGGGCATAATATCGGCCGTGGCCGGCACATAAATCAGCTCCAGCTCGGTCAGCGAACCGGTGCCCACGGCAATGGCACGCACACCGTTACGGTTTACCTGCACCGGAATGGCATGGTTGGGGTCGGCAATCATCAGTACCCGCGCGCTGAAGGGCATCACATCAATGACCTGCCCCAGCAGGCCGTAAGCGTCCAGCACCGGCTGACCGATAAAAACGCCGTCTTCGCCGCCTTTGTTCACCACAATCTGCTGACTGAAGGGATCAGGATCGACGGCGATGACCGAGGCCACCAGCACGCGATCATCCACTTGTTCCGAGGCACTGAGCAGTTCGCGCAGCTCAATATTTTCAGTTTCCAGTGCCGCCAGTCGCTGCGAGCGCAGTTCCAGCACCAGGTTGCGGGCCTGCAGCTGCTGATTTTCCATCAGCAATTGCTGCCGGCTGGTAGCCGATTCACCAAACCAGCGGCCGATCAGTTGCGGCACCAGGGCGGTTTGCTGAGCCGGTGCCAGCACATAACCAATGCCGTAACGCAATGGCTGCGCCCAGTCATAGCGACTGTCGGTCCACATCAGCAATAAGGCCACCACCGCCAGTGCCGCCAGACGTTGTGGCTGATAGGCGGGCATATAAAAACGGGATTTAATAATGCGTCCCCTGCGTCCGGAAAAATAAGGGCTTACTATACCGGCAAGCCCGGAGAGGGGCCAGCCGCAGCCATTTTCACTGACCATCAGGCAATAAAAACGGCGCCGCAGCGCCGTTTTTATTGCCCGCTCCTGGAATCAATCCAGAGCCAGCAGTTCCAGCTGTTGTTCGCTGGCGGTTTCCAGGAACTTGCCGCCGCCACGCGCCACGCAGGTGAGCGGGTCATCGGCAACAATCACCGGCAGACCGGTTTCTTCGCTCAGCAGTTTATCGAGGTCACGCAGCAGCGCACCGCCACCGGTCAGCACCATGCCGCGCTCAGCCACGTCGGACGCCAGTTCCGGCGGTGATTGCTCCAGCGCACTTTTCACGGCCTGGACGATGGCCGCCAGGGATTCCTGCAGCGCCTCCAGAATTTCGTTGGAGTTCAGCACGAAGCTGCGCGGAATACCTTCGGCCAGGTTACGACCACGGACATCAATTTCACGCACCTCACCACCCGGATAAGCGGTACCGATTTCCTGCTTGATACGCTCAGCCGTGGCTTCGCCGATCAGGCTGCCGTAGTTACGGCGGATATAGGCAACAATGGCTTCATCAAAGCGGTCACCGCCGATCTTCACGGACTCGGCATAAACCACGCCACTGAGGGAAATAATGGCAATTTCGGTTGTGCCGCCACCGATATCCACCACCATGGAGCCACGGGCTTCATCCACCGGCAGACCCGCGCCAATGGCAGCGGCCATGGGCTCGTGAATTAAGTAAGCACGGCTGGCACCTGCACCCATGACCGAGTCACGAATGGCTTTTCGTTCTACTTTGGTGGCCTGATAGGGCACACACACCACCACCCGCGGGCTGGGTGGCATCAGGCTGCTTTCATGCACTTTCTTAATAAAGTACTGCAGCATTTTTTCAGTCACTTCAAAGTCGGCAATCACGCCGTCTTTCATCGGCCGGATGGCCTGAATATTACCCGGAGTACGCCCCAGCATACGCTTGGCTTCTGTACCTACCGCCGCCACACTCTTCTGATGACCCTGCAAACGAATGGCAACAACCGAGGGTTCGTTCAGCACAATTCCTTTATCACGCATATAAATCAGCGTATTGGCCGTTCCGAGGTCGATCGACAGATCGCTGGAAAACAAGCCTCTTAATTTCTTAAACATCCAATTGATTCCTGTTCACAGGTGGGCAAATTGCGGATAACTCTAACAATGGCGGGGATTTAGGGCAAGGCGCATTTATGCTACTCTCAGCCGCTTTCTAACCGGCATTATAACTGGAGTAAGCACATGGCTCTGGACCAACAACAGGTTCGTGACATTGCCGATCTGGCCCGTCTGCAAATAGACGATTCCCAGATTGCGGAATACCAGACCAATCTCAGCAATATCCTCACCCTGGTGGAACAACTGGCCAGTGTGGACACTTCCGCCATTGAACCCATGGCGCATCCGCTGGATGCAGTGCAGCGCCTGCGTGCTGATGCAGTCACCGAAACCAATCAGCGCGATCACTTTCAATCCATCGCCCCGGCTACGGAACAGGGTTATTACCTGGTTCCACGCGTGGTTGAATAACAGCGGTAAGGAACAACCCCATGCATAACAAAACCATGGCTGAGATCAGCCGCGATCTGGCCGCCGGCGCTTACAGCAGCGTTGAAATTACCACCGAGTTGCTGAACCGTGTGCAACAGCGCGATGCGCAGTACAACAGTTTTATCACCGTTACCGCCGAGCAGGCGCTGGCACAGGCCAAAGCCGCGGACGCCCGTCGCGCCGCCGGCAATGCCAGCGATTTAACCGGCGTGCCCTTTGCCCACAAAGACATTTTCTGCACCAGCGGCGTATTAACCACCTGCGGTTCAAAAATGCTGAGCAATTTCGTGGCGCCCTACGACGCCACCATCGTCGACAATTTTAATCAGGCCGGCGCTGTATCACTGGGCAAGCTGAACATGGACGAATTCGCCATGGGCTCGTCCAACGAAAGCTCCTTTTATGGCGCCGTCGCCAACCCCTGGCATAAAGATCACGTACCCGGAGGTTCTTCCGGTGGTTCAGCGGCGGCCGTGGCCGCTCGCCTGGTGCCCGGAGCTACCGCTTCCGATACCGGCGGTTCCATCCGCCAGCCAGCGGCGTTCTGTGGTTTAACCGGCCTGAAACCGACCTATGGCCGTGTATCACGCTGGGGCATGATCGCGTACGCTTCCAGCCTCGATCAGGCCGGCACCATCACCCGCACCGCGGAAGATGCCGCGCTGATGCTGAACGTGATGGCCGGGTTTGATCCGAAAGATTCCACCTGCATGGATCGTGAAG